>VXPE01000135.1:0-14178 GCA_009839745.1 Candidatus Poribacteria bacterium | reverse complement strand
TCTGAGAACCTGTAGCATAATCTGTTAGATTGTGCAGTTTTAACGGAATTGTAGCCTGCAACAACGGCGCAGGCGGATATACGGAGAGGATAGTTGGTCATCCAACCCACCTCACCGAACCGCAAGGAATAATTGAAATCTGAGAACCTGTAGCATAATCTGTTAGATTGTGCAGTTTTAACGGAATTGTAGCCTGCAACAACGGCGCAGGCGGATATACGGAGAGGATAGTTGGTCATCCAACCCACCTCACCGAACCGCAAGGAATAATTAAAAAATGAATACACCAACAGAAATAGGCGATGTTGCCGCAATTCTCGCCGAAACACCGGAGAAGTTCCAACGTATCCTTCCGAAGGAAAACACGGTTCGCGTCCGGAACCTTATCAAGCGATATGAGATGGGAACGCAAACTGTAGATGCTCTCCGCGGTGTCAATTTTCAAATCCAGCGTGGTGAGTACATCTCTATCATGGGTCCCTCCGGTTCAGGGAAATCGACACTTTTCAACATGATCGGTGGCTTAGACAAACCGACCGAGGGCAGAGTCTACATTGACGAGGTGGACATCGCACAACTTGATGCGTATGAACTCGCATGGCTCCGCTGCCGAAAGATCGGCTATATCTTTCAATCGTTCAATCTCATTCCAGTTATGACGGCACTCGAAAATGTTTCACTTCCGATGATCTTCGCGGGTATGAGCGCAGACGAAAGCAGAGAAAAAGGGGTTGACCTCCTTACACTCGTC
This sequence comes from Candidatus Poribacteria bacterium, assembly GCA_009839745.1. Taxonomy (NCBI): domain Bacteria; phylum Candidatus Poribacteria; species Candidatus Poribacteria bacterium. The sequence continues at coordinate 13,427 of VXPE01000135.1, read as the reverse complement.
GGACTCGGTGACCGCGTGCAACACAAGCCGTTAGAGCTCTCCGGCGGACAACAACAGCGCGTCGCAATTGCCCGTTCGCTTGCAAATGATCCCGCAATTGTTCTCGCCGATGAACCGACTGGAAACTTGGACACCAAAACCGGGCTCGAAATCATTGCCTTACTTCGCCGACTCAATGCTGAAAACGGCGTAACCATCATCACCGCAACACACGATCACAAGATGTTAGATGTCTCCGATCGCATCTTCCACATGGCGGATGGTAAAGTGGATAAGATTGAGTCGCGTGATGAGATTGATCTCCACGTCGGTAAATTAGACGGTGAGGAAGTCGGGTAAATAGTTTTCAGATAACTGACAACCCTTAAAAAATGAACATCTACAAACGCTTAGGCATTCGCACAGTCATCAACGGCAACGCGACGCTCACACGGCTCGGTGGCTCAATCATGCCAACTGAGGTTGTCGCTGCGATGGCGGACGCTGCCAAGCATTTTGTAGACATCATCGAACTCCAAAAACGGGTCGGGGAAGAGATTGCGAAACTCACCCACAACGAAGCGGCGTATGTCTCCTGCGGTGCTGCCGCTGCTTTGACGCTCAGCACTGCTGCATGTATCACCGGACTTGACCCAGACAAGCGCGAAAAATTGCCTCACCTTGATACCTCAATGAAAAGTGAAGTCATTGTACATCGTCATGGTCGTGTCGGATACGATTACGCTGTTCGACAGGTTGGTGTCACTTTCGTAGAGATAGGTGATGAAAAGGGAACGACTCCTGACGAGTTAGAAAACGCCATTACGGAGAAGACCGCCGCAATTTTCTACTTCGCGAACCCCAGCAGAGAACACCTCTGGGTGCCTTACGAGGAAGCCATCTCGATTGCGAAAAGGCACGATGTCCCTCTCATTGTTGATGCTGCCGCACAATTACCACCCCCTGAAAATTTATGGCGTTTTACGCAGATGGGTGCTGACTTGGCACTCTTTAGCGGCGGGAAAGGCTTGTGTGGACCGCAGAGTAGTGGGTTAATTGTCGGAAAAAAATCGCTGATTGAGGCTATCGCTTTCAACGGACCCCCACATCCTTTTATTGGCAGGGGAATGAAGGTGGGAAAAGAAGAGTTGGTAGGACTCCTTACTGCTGTCGAATGGTATCTGGATCAAGACCACGACCAATTACAGCAATCCTACGAGGATCAGGTTACCTACTACGACAAAGTGTTCTCGGACATCCAAGGCGTTACAGTCCATCGTATCTTCCCTTCCGAAGCCGGACAACCGATGCCCCGCACTGAAATCCGATTTGATGCAAAACACCTCGGTATCACACAGAACGAAATCCTTCAGCAACTCGCAGACGGTGAGCCCTCGATTGACCTTCCAGGATCGGGAGAAAACGGTGTTATCATCAACGGACAAACGCTAATGCCCGGAGAGGTAGAAATCATTGCTGAAAGACTCACAGAGATCATTTTAAACCGGTGCAAGTGTTAAAGCACCTGATCGAACTCAAAGGAAATGAGCAATTAGCAATTGGCGGTTGGCAAAACTCAATCCATCTGAAAACCTATGCGCAGCCTAACAGGCTACGCTACAAGTCAGGTAATAACCCAACAGGTAGTCTGCAACAACGGCGCAGGCGGATATACGTAAAGGCATGTTACACTATGAAACCTACCTGACCGAACCGCAAGGTAAAATTAAAAAAAGGAATAATAAAAAAATGAAACTTAATAATGGTATCCGCCTGACATGGCTCGGACACTCCACCTTTAAAATCGAAACAGATGGACAAACACTCCTCATAGATCCATGGGTAACCAACAACCCAGTATGCCCGGATGCGCTCAAGACTTTTGATCGCCTTGATGCTATCCTCATCACACACGGACACGCGGATCACATTAGCGATGCAGTGCCACTGGCGAAAAAACATACACCAACAGTTGTGTCCATCGTTGAAATTGCAGGATGGCTCGGTAATCAGGGGGTCGAGAACACGATCGGTATGAACAAGGGTGGCACTGTCACTGTCGGCGGCGTGAAAGCAACGATGGTTTCAGCAAACCATAGCAGCAGCTTCACAGAGGCAGACGGCACAACGGTTTATCTCGGTGAACCCGCAGGCTATATCATCGAATTCGGGAACGGATACAAAATTTACCACGCCGGGGATACGAACGTGTTCGGGGATATGCGGATTATCGGCGAGATTTACCAACCCGACCTCGCATTACTTCCCATTGGTGACCATTTCACGATGGGACCGCGTGAAGCCGCTTACGCCGCACAATTGCTCAATGTTCCAGCGATTCTGCCCATCCATTATGGCACTTTCCCACTATTGACAGGAACGCCCGAAGAACTCCGACAATTGACGGCATCCCAGAATGTAGAAATTGTTTCGTTAGCGGTTGGGGAAACATTAGCCTAAGACATTCCGATAGGGACCGTGGAGCCCAAAGGCATTCACGGTCTTCAGCAGGTCTTGTGGGTTTCCCGTATCGTAACGCTTACCTGCGACGCGATACCCGGACATGCCTTCCCGTTTTATCATTTCCGACATTGCATCCCGCAGTTGAATCTCTCCGTGCGTCACAATTCGGTGTCTGTAGTTGTAGTCCAGAATGTCAAAGAGGAGGGGATTGAGGAGATCAATGCCGAAGTTGCAGAGGTATTGTTGATCAGGGACACCCTCAACACGGAGGTGTTCCTGCGCGAACGCGACCGTCGGCTTTTCGGAGATTTGTGCTAATGTAAAGCACCGCGGGGATTCAGTAGCAGGATTACCGTGAACGATGCCGTTAAGTGAGAGTTCACTCTCATGACAGAGATCCAGACTCGTGACAGATTGACCAACTTGTGCGTAGATATCCGCCAGTTGTTTCGCGCAAGAGACATTTGACTCGGAAATATAGAGGTGATCCCCGAGCAAAATCATAACCGGTTCACCAGCGGCAAAATCCTTGGCGCAATAGATGGCGTGTCCAAAACCCTCCGGCTCTGCTTGAATCGCGAAATGCAACCGTTCGCCTATTTCCGCTAACCGATCCGCCTGCACTGCTAATTCCGCCTTTTCGCGAATCGCATCCGCAACGGTGCCAGAAAAATAGTCGGCAATCGGCTCGACCTGCTGGGGTTGGGCAACGAGACACACCTCCTCCACACCTGCCGTTAGCGCCTCCTCAATAATCAGCTGAATGATCGGCTTTGCGATACCATCCTGAGCGATAATTGGAAAGAGTGCTTTTGGCACGGCTTTCGTTGCGGGGAAAAGACGTGTCCCGTACCCGGCAATAGGAATAACTGCCTTCTGAATGCGCAGAGACATCGGGATTACAAATCCCTCCCTCTATAGACATGACACTCCGCTGGAGAGTTTCAGCGGAAGCACACCTGAATCTATTAATTTCTCAATGCTTTGAGGTAGCCCCAAGTGGCTGAGAGTTTGCCAGCGGGTTCCACGGGCAATTGATCGCTCTGCGACTCAAAATTCTGTGCAACCTCGTCTTCGTCAAGGATCCGGTCATAAATACGGACGTTATCAATCATACCGATCAGGAATCTACCGTCGTGTTCGCTACCGATACGACGTTCGTCCATCAGTTCAGGGGTTCCGCCGGCGAGCCCTTCGTCAACCAATTCGCCATCAACATAGAGTTTCAACTCATTGTCTTTGGTATCGCTGGTATAAATGATGTGATACCACTGCTCCTCTTCAGCATTTAAGCGGATTTTCACACCATCGTTCTTATGAACTTGGATTTGGTTGCCCTCAAATTTGAAGTGGACTTTGCCAGCCGCCCACTGCCATGTAGATACGATGCCTTGAATGCCGCCGAACTGTCCTTCAAGCGCATAGCATTCAATACTCACATGCTCAAACTCACCCATCGCTGGGATTTCGATGTAACTATCCCCTTCAAATTCCAAGGCTTCTCCCGTGCCATCAGCCGCACCTTCGACGGATTTAAGGGTGCCTTCGATCTTCGCATCTTTGCCCCCAAAAACATCTTTGACAGTTTTACCGTCGATATCCGCTTCATTAAGCGTATACATGGCAACGAGTCCATCTATTACGAAATCTTGTGCATCCGCCGCTGTTACATAGCAGAGCAGTGTGAGGAGTGCAGCGAGTACACAGACTATTCTGATATTCCTTAAACGCATTTTTAATTGCTCCTTTTAGTTATAGAAATTAGGGTCTGTGAAAACTATCATATATTTTACCTTATAGATTTTGGGTTTGTCAAGTCAATCCGATTGTGCGTCTGGATATATCGGCTCTGTCAATTTATGTTCAAGCGTGAGATTATCCTCGTAAACGGTTTTTATCAACTCCTCAATATCAGGTTCCTGGACGGATATGTCTATAATCCTGAACCTTTGGAGGATTGTCCCGATCAGATCCGCCGTGCTGATTTCTTCAGGAGAGAATCGATACTGCACGCGGGCACCATCCTGATAGGTAACATGTGCACTGGGAATGCTGATGTCCGGATAGACTTCAGCGTAATCAACAGTCAAAAGCCGTTCCGTTGATAGCAACCGCCGAAGCCTGGCGAGTTCTCCGTCAAAACAGAGACGTGCGTTGTCAATGAGAATCACACGCTTGCAGAGTTTCTCGACATCATCTAAATCGTGTGTTGTCAATACAATCGTGACGTGCCGTTCAGCGTTAATTTTCTGAATAAACTGTCGAATACGTGCCTTGGCGACAACATCTAAACCGATCGTCGGTTCATCAAGAAATAGAATATCTGGATTGTGGAGCAGTGCAGCTGCGATGTCAGCACGCATCCGCTGACCGAGACTCAACTGGCGCACAGGTGTCTGAAAAAAATCGCCAAGGCTGAGCAATTCGTCAAATACCTCAACATTGTAGTGGTATTGTGTCTCTGGGATCCGATAGATACGCTGCAACAACTCAAATGATTCTTGGACAGGTAAATCGAACCACAGATGCGATCTCTGCCCAAACACGACCCCAATGTGCTTGGCATTTTCTTTTCGTTGACGATGTGGGATATATCCATTCACGGTCACACTGCCCGATGTCGGCACCAAAATGCCGGTTAGCATCTTGATAGTCGTTGACTTTCCGGCACCATTTGGTCCCAAATATCCGACAATTTCGCCGCGTTTGACGGTGAAGGAGACCCTGTCTACCGCTTGGACAATGCGGTGCTTGCGCGAAAAAAGATTCACAAAACTCCCGAAAAATCCTTTGCGGTGATGATAGATCTTGAAAATTTTGCTAAGGTTGTCAACTTCAATCATTTTTTTAATTTACCTTGCGGAGAAATAGCGGTCGTTGTGTCTTTGTAGTCCGTTTCTCAAATCCAGTCGCGAATTAACCGAAAACCCGCAAGGACAACGGACGCAGCGGCTCAGAAGCAATAATTAAAAACCCGTGCTTTGGTAGTGTAAGACACCCCATCTCCAAAATAGCACAGTGATACCGAGAAACAGGAACCCCGCGAAGGGTGCTAAGTGAACACCGATCGGTGAAACCCCTGATACTCCAATTTTTTCAAGCAGAAATAGGGACGGAAAATAGTTGACACACGCCAACGGGACAATAAAGGTGAAAAAATGTCGAAACCACCATCGATAAATAGAAAACGGGTAACTTCCCATGAAAACGCCGCCGTTCGTGAAGATATTAATAATCTCAATGGATTGGACAGTCCAAAAACAACTTGTCGCGCCAATGACGAAGAGGCCCACAAAAAAACAGGTGCCGCCTATCAGCGAAATGAACAGATACCCTACTTTGGTAAGTGACCAAGTCACAGTCAACTGCGAATTAGCAATGAGAAATACAACGAGGGCTTGTGCTATCCTCCCCAATCGACGGAGTAGAAATTCATGTGCAAAAACTTGAAAGAAGGTGCCAAGGGGACGGATGAGGACCGTATCGAAGTCACCACGCACAATATTTCTCTGAAAGACATCAAATCCCCTTCCTACCATCTCGGCGACAGCAAAGCAGATACCAATCATGCCGTAGAGGAATCCGACTTCCCAAAGGCTCCATCCCGCTAATTCTTTAAAACGGTTAAAGAGAAGGGCAATCATGAAAAAGTCGATGACAGAGATGCTCGCCTGCGCACATACATCAAAGACAAAGGAGAGTCGGTACTCCATCTGCGATCGGATACGAAGTTTGACGAAATAGAAGTAGAGTGAAAGATGGTGCATTTTTGGGAAATCCGTTGGACGGGCGAGGTAACCTTGGGGAAATACGCAGAAACACCCTATCAAAAACCCCAAGCAAAAACACCCCAAGCAAACCTTCTACCCGCCTTGTATAACGAGCCGCGAAAAACCACGGGTTAAGAAAAGTCGTCCCAACCCAATAAAAAAGAGGTTCCACACCATTTGTTTGCCTATGGCAATCCAGACCGCAATACCCGTAATCTTGCCTAAATAGATACTAAACGGGATGTCAATTAAACCTTCAAAGGGCAGCCATCTGGCGATGTGTGCTAACCATTCGGGCCATAACGCGATCGGGACCAACATTCCAGAAAATAGGGTGATTATGGAATAGGACATTCCAGAGATTCCCGTTGTATCCAGTGTCCAGAACCCTGAGCTAAAGATTGTTATCGTGATAGCATTACTCATGAAAACAGCGAGCATCATTGAAACTGTAAACGTCATTAAAATAGTGGGCTGCTGCGGGATTGTAACGTTGAAGAAAAGAATGCTGATAAGAAAAGTCGGAAATCCCCGCATGAGTAAATAATAAAGGGCTCTACCACACTCATCGGCAAACCAATACGCTTGGAAGTCAACCGGCTTGGTTAATTGGAGCGCAATGCTGCCGTCTTTAATCGCGCTCGTAACTTCAGAGCGCGTCCCCCAAAACGGCATGAGCATGAAAGAAACCTGACACAGAACGAAATATGTGATAATTTCATCCAGACTCAGGGGTTGAAGAGCCGGACGCGCTGCGTAGAAAGCGGTATAGACAAAGATATGCACTAGGAGAAAGAAAAAATTGGTCGTCAAACCTGCGAGGTTTGCCACCCGATATTGCATCCGCCTCTGAAACGATTTCTTTGCAAACGCCAGATAGACCTGGAATGCGAAACAAAGGGATCTCATCCGGTCGCGGCACTTAGATCTGCGATAGGCACAGATCGTCCCTTTTCTGCGGATTCGTAGATACCATCAAGCATCTGCATCAGCATGATACCCTGTTCGGCTGAGGAGATAGGTTCTTTGCCATCAACAATGCACGCCACGAAGTGCTTTACCTCTTCGTCAAATCCGTTAATCGGAGGCGCGCTAAGCGGTTTATCCAAATCTTTGCCATCTTCTTCCGTGTAAAGGGTGAACGGACTGAGCGTCGCGCCTGCTTTCGTTCCTGCGACTTTAATGTAGTTGTCCCCAGGGAGGTTCAAAGCCCACGTTGTTTCGAGGATAATCGTCGCGCCATTTTCAAACCGGATGTGTGAAAAAGTTGCATCGTCAACATCGTATTTAACGTCATCAGGCACCAGATGCTTAAAGTGAGAATAGGAGGTTCCCATAACTTCAACGGGTCTTGGAGAATTCATGAGCCACCAGACACAATCTAACGCGTGGACCCCAATATCAATGAGAGCACCACCGCCTGCGCGTTCTTTATCAACAAACCACCCTTCCTTGCCGATAGGAATACCCCGCCGTCGGACATAACCCGCTTTGCCGAAGTAAATTTCACCGAGTTCACCTTCCCGTATCAACTGCTTGAGCCGCTGGGTACTCCCATCAAACCGCTGCACGAGGGCATACATTAAAGTCTTTCCATTTTGAGTGGCGGTATCCGCCATAGCCTTTGCTTCCTGTGCACTTCGAGCGGGAGGCTTTTCACACAGCACATGCTTGCCAGCGTTCAACGCATCAATAGAGATAGGGGCATGGAGGAAGTTCGGTAGACAAACGCTAACGGCATCTATATCCTTATTTTTCAACATCTCTAAGTGGTTGGTATACGTATTCGGTATCTTATACTCCGATGCTACCTGCTTGACCTGCTTCTTATCTAAATCGCAGACGGCAATCACTTCTGAACGCGGATCGGCAGTATAACCTTTAAGATGTTGCATCCCGGGCCAACCGAGTCCAACGACAGCAGCGCGAACTTTTGTTGTTCGATTTGACACAGCACGTGCTCCTTTTTTCGGCGTAACTTGCAAGCCAAAATTTGCTATTTTAATTTCCCATAAACTTTGATTTTGCGGGAGAGGCGTGAAATTATGCGATTTTAGTCATGACGCAGTGCCTCTGTTGGGGTGAGACCTGCGGCTTTGTTCGCTGGATAGAGTCCAAAAAATATACCGATTAACGCGGAAACACTAAACGCTATTAAAGCGGCTTGGACAGAGACAACAGCGGGCCAACTTGCATCCATGAGTTTTGAAATAACCAAACCGGAAATAGAGGCGAGACTGCTTCCGATGAGAATGCCGATAAGCCCACCGCAAATACTCAAAACGATGGCTTCAATGAGGAATTGGATCAGAATGTCGCGACGTTTTGCACCAAGGGCTTTGCGCAAGCCGATTTCACGGGTTCTCTCCGTTACAGAAACCAACATGATATTCATGATGCCAATGCCACCAACGAACAAGGCAACACTCGCAACACCCCCCAAAAGTACTTGCACAATCCGACTGACATTGCCTACCTGTTTTATAACCTCCTTCGCCGTGAAGAATTCAAAATATTTTTCGTCTCCGTGTTGTTGTCGCATCGCAATTTTGATTTCAGCGACGGCTTGTTCCACCTTATCATAGCTCTCGGCTTGTGCCCACAAGAAGAGCCGTCCTTTCATCTGCCCGATATAACGAATTTCCATTGTGGTAAGGGGGATAATCACTCGATTGTCCCACCCCTCACTTGCCATACTGTTGCCCTTCTCCTCCATGACCCCGATGACGGTGAACCGTTCTTCACCGACTCTCAATTCAAGACCAATCGGGTCTTCCCTCTCAAACAGGTCTTTTCGGACTTCAGAACCGATGATACAGACGGGTTCTCTGCGTTCCATGTCACTTTCCGTAATAAATCTGCCGGCTTGAATGTACCAGTTATTAACCTCTTCATAGAAAGGTGTCACGCCCCAAATCTCAAGCGATTGATTCACGTGCTTGTGTGATACGGTGAGATTCGCTTGAGATAGTGCCGTAGCTGCCTTAAGAGAGGGACAATTCTCCAAGAGAAAGTCCAGGTCTTCGTATTCAATATACGCTGGATGCTTATTTTCGTAGTAGGAACCATCGTCTCTACGAAACGTGTCTTTCCGAAAGCAGACAATCAACCCTGCACCGCCGATCCGTTCTAATTCAGCGAGCATAAGGTGTTCGGCACCACCGCCAACAGAAACAACAGCCACAACCGCCGCGATCCCGATGATAATCCCGAGGGTTGTGAGCACAGAGCGCAACTTGTTACGTTGTAGTGCTGTCAAGCCGACAGTCACCCCTTGTGTAATCTGCATAATTCTCTAATTCTCGTAGGCGACCTTTAATTTTCAGGTTTCATGGATTCGCCGTGCAATAAAAACGCGCGGATGTCGTAACGCCCTGGACGTTCGATGGGCAATTCTCCGCTTTCAATCATCAAATCCAATGGATTGGCATGCGTCCGCAGCGGTAATTGGACAACTTCGTGCATACGTGCGGACTCATAGATCGCCATTATAATTTCAACAGCCGCGCGCCCATGCTTCGCCTCACCGCGGTGTTCAGGACCGCCCTCAATCCACTCAACCAGTTCAGTTGCTTGGGCGACGTGTTGGTCCCTTCCATCAGAGGGACGTTCTTCCCAGTCTGTAGCCTTATTGTTGAGGAGACGAACGCGCCCCTCCGTTACATCGGCGATACCATCTGTTCCGTAGACGATACCCCCTTGATAGTTCGGTCTACCGATCTCCTGCAAGAGCATACCGATGCAACCGTTTGAAAATCCGACAACTCCAGCACTTCGGTCCTCAATCTGAATACCGCGTTCGTAACGTTCCGTTTTTCGTTCAACGTTACCAATAACCCATTGCAGATCCGGGTCGCCGATGACATAACGCATCATATCAAAGAGGTGTGAGCAGTCATTTAGTAACCCTTGACCCCCCTGACAGACAATCTGTCGAGGTTCACCGATTGCCCCTTCGGCAATGAGATTGCGGGCATCCGTCCATGCGGAATTGAAGCGGCGCTGATGCCCGATAACGACCTTGACATTATTGCGATTTGCGACGATTAACATTTCATCACATTCACCGAGGCTAACACCCATCGGTTTTTCACAGAGCACTGCCTTTGGACTTCGCGCACAGGCTGCAATTGTCATCGGCGCGTGGAGTGTATGCCACGTCGCGACACTGACAATATCAAGGTCTTCGTTATCCAACATCTCGCGCGCATCCAAATAACAGTTTTCAGCGGATACGCCGTAGGTGTCTGCGAATTTGTCAAGAGCTACTTGAACTGGATCGGCAAGTGCAACAATTTCGGTTTGCTCAACACCCTGATAACCACGTGCATGAGCATTGGCGATACCACCGCATCCGATAATTCCAACGCGATATTTAGATGCCATTTTTTGATCCTTCCTTTTTACTGACCTGCCTTTGTATTCTCACCGAAATGCGAGGAAACAAGGACTAAATCAAGAACATTTACTGTTCCATCACCGTTTATATCCCCTTCAAGGGCTTCCCCAGACTGACCGAATTCGCTGGCGACTAAAACCAAGTCTTGAACATTCACGATCCCATCATCATTGACATCCCAAGGTGTTGGAGGGGGCGGCGGCATTTCTATGGTTGTTGTCGTTAGGAGTGTTGAACGGATCAGACTATCCGCCCCAGAAATAGCACTTACTTCAATATCGTAAGCCCCGGGTGAGGTCGCCGCGTTCCCCGTGACGTTAAACGTGATTTCTTGGGTCGCATCTGGTTCCAGTGTTATCGTGTCTACGCTGAGAGCACCGACGAGGCCCGCTTCAGCTGCAGGCGTGGATACCGACACCTCAAGAGTGAACGTATCTGACATATTTCCCATATTCGTCAGTTCAAAAGTGTAATCCACACCTGTGACTGCGTCCATTGTCGTCTGTTCTACGTTTCCAATGAAATTAACCCCGACTACGACAGGAACAGGGGGTGTTGATTCCGCCTGTGTTGTGTAGATATAGTCGCCTGTGAAAATGAAGTTTCCATCGGCGGCATTGCCAGCAGCGTAGAAGGTAATCGGGCCGATATCGGCATCAGGCGCGGTCCATTTAAGGGTCCACTGGTTCTCATCATTTGTTCCTTGGGCACTTCCCGCAGCAGTGTGCATAATATACTGCTTACTGTTGGCGACCTTCAACTGCGTATTCGCGGCATCTGAAACTTCAAAGGAGCCAGCACTTGCGCCATCACCATCAAGTGCTGTCATTTCAAATCCCCAACGGCTTTGTCCGGCACGTGCAAGATTGACAATAATCTCATAAACCCCACCCGGTTGATATGTTTCCGGGGCTGTCAATATCAGTGAACCCCCTGAGGCGTTCAAGTCATTACCTGTGTGACAACCCGCGTCCGCGCAGGTCCCTTCATTAGGGGCCCCCGTTTTTTCTTCCGGGGGACCGAAAGAGAAGGCAAATGCACTACTGATGCTTGTAACGAAAAGTAGCACAAGCACGGCATAAATAGGTAACATACTTTTTAGATAATTCAAAAAATTTCTCCCTTGTGTACACATTAAAAAACGCCCCAACGCCGACTGCTAATCGGCGTTGATTCGCGATTAGCTCAACCGACACTTCCGAATAGCACTCGGGGGGCGTTTTATTTTCAATAGCAAATTTTGGCTCTCAAGTTTCACCAAAAAGTACTTTTGCTGCTATACCTACTTAAGGATAACCATCCGTCGGGTCGCAGCGAAATCTGATGTCTGTAGCGTATAGAAGTAGATACCACTCGCAACACGCTCACCGACAGCGTTCCTACCATCCCAATACGCAGCACTCGACGGCGTCATATACGAACCCGTCGGCTGCCAACCCAAATCTAATGAACGAACCAAACGACCCGATACATCATAGATCGCAATCTTCACTTCTGTCGATTCGCTCAACTGATACGGAATCCATGTCTCAGGATTGAACGGATTCGGGAAGTTCTGCGCAAGCAACGTGTCTTGTGGCTGCACATCTCCAACCCGCAGTTGTAGACTCAAGAAGGCATTGTGAATGTCACTCGTCGTCACCGTGCGTTGGAAGGGACCTGAGACGATTCTGTTGGTGTCGTCGTAAAGGGCGACTTTGAGTTTATCACCGGCTTCAACGACGCTCTTGCGGTTCAGGTCTGCCCAGACGGCAGAAGAGCGTCTCGTTGCACTTGAGACGTTTTCCGTGGCGATTGTGCCAGTGCGGAGGTTCTCAGCGACGAGGGTATATGCCGTTCCAGTTTCCATGCCTTTGATGTCGCTGGTCACGATGAACGCCCATGCGCTTTTATAGGTTGCGAGAGCGGGAGCGGCGGGAGCGGCATCACCATTCGCTTCGGCTTCAACTTCAGCATCAGCGGCTGCGTCATCAGCAGGCGCTTCTTCTTCAGCAGCGGGTTCCTCAACAACCTCTTCCTCTGCGGGAGCCTCTTCTTCGGCAACTGGTTCTTCAGCAGGGGCTTCTTCAGGTTCAGGCTGGTTGTCCCATGCATCACCCGTGAACTTTACCATACCGCCAGACGGTGTGTTCACGATATAACCTTTGTCCCCCGTAATGCCAAATCCATCACCTTCATCGGCTATCGTGTAACCGACAAAATGCTGCGTTGCTGCATCGAGTTGAATAACGGCTGTCGCACCCAGCATTTCCGCTAACGATTTCGCCGTGTAGGGTTCTGCCGGCATCAGAGGGATCGAAATCATGTTCAAACCCGCTTCAAGCGTCACATCAAAACCAGGACCTTCTACGACCGGTTCAGGCATCGGTTCCTCGGGCATCGGTTCCGCAGGGGCATCAACTGGCGTGATCGTCAACATTGCCGTCGGCTCTTCCCACGCAAACGCTTCAGTGACATCACCACCACCTTGGATACCTTCATGGGCTGCTATGACGCCACCTTCCGTCGGAACACGTTCATTGCTTCCTGGGGGATCCGTCGCTTCATCTAAACCGAGGGGTCCCGGAATATCCGAAGCCATCTCTGTGTTATCTTCACTACCAGCGTCATACGCCATCAAATCAAGACTCGCTGAAACAGGCATCCCATCTTCGTCAAAGAGGGGTACATCAATCGCAGCGATGAACGCATCGTTTGTTGAGACCAACATTGATCCGACAGACAGCGAAGAATTGGCCATATCAGCCGTTATAGTGACCGTCGTAGATTGACCCGGCATCGTATATCTGCGCGTCCCATCCGCATTCATAGCGATC
>VXPE01000134.1 GCA_009839745.1 Candidatus Poribacteria bacterium | reverse complement strand
GCAGAACGGAAAAGATAGACGCTCCATACCCCCTATACTTATGGGTAACAGTAAGACCTAAAGGATGAGGTCTCCAATCCGTTTTTTAGATGATTTTGTCGTTGAAAATTGGTGTCAGGTTGTATATAATACACCTAAACAAACTTTTAAAACATTGATATGGAATAATTGAAATGCCTCGAAAAACCGATAGACCGAACGTTCTCTTTATCATGTCAGACCAGCACCGATACGATTATCTGGAGACTGACGAGAATGCTCCGACTGCACTCAATACCCCAAACTTACGACGTTTAGCAGAAACGGGAGTGAGTTTTCCAAACTGCACAGTGAATGCCCCTGTCTGTGCGCCTTCACGTATCGCTCTCGCATCGGGATTGCAACCTTCACGAGTAGGAGCAGTGGATAACGGCAGTTTCTTGCCCGCCACCGTGCCGACCTATTATCAGCAACTCCGGGACCACGGTTATCGGGTCGGGTGTGTCGGTAAACTCGACCTCGCCAAACCCGATGGCTACAATGGACGCTACGGTGATCGTCCACGCACCTACAGTTGGGGGTTCACACATCCTGAAGAGTGTGAAGGTAAAATGCATGCCGGAAGTTCACCAACACCCATCGGTCCTTATACGCACTATCTTGCAGAAAAAGGGATGCTCAAAGCGTTCCACGCAGATTATCAGAAACGCAGTAGCGGCGGCTGGATTAAAGAGGGTTCCCACGATTCTGTGCTCTCAACAGAGGACTTTGCCGATACCTATATTGGCAGACGGGCAACTGAATTCATTGAAACGATCCCTGATGATTTCCCGTGGCACATGTTTGTGAGTTTCGTCGGACCGCACGATCCGTTCGATCCACCGACAGCGTATGGGGACAAATATAGAGAGGCAGAGATGCCGCCCGCCATCAATGACGATATGGAAGGAAAGCCTGAATGGGTGAAACGGCGCGTCGTTGATATTAGCCCTGAGGAGATTACCCTGACACGACAGCAGTACTGCGCCGCAACGGAACTGATTGATGACCAGATCGGGGAAATGCTCCGCGCACTTGAGGCGCGCGGAATGCTCGACAATACCTATATTATTTATTCAAGCGACCACGGTGAAATGCTCGGTGATCATGGGCTTTACACGAAGAGTGTTGCGTATGAAGCATCACTCAGGGTGCCACTCATCGTTGCTGGACCCGGTATTTCGGGAAACCAGATTTCAGAGAGTTTGGTCGAGTTGATCGATCTGAATCCGACGATATGTGAGTTAGCGGGTGTGCCGGTGTTACCACGTATCGACGCGAGGTCTATCGCGCCTGTCCTTCGTGGTGAAACTGAAACCCATCGCACCGAGACAGTGAGTGCCCTCCGAAACTTCCGGTGTATTCGGACAGCGACGCATAAACTCATCGAAAACTACAGCGATGTGACAGAATTATACGATTTAGAGAACGATCCGTGTGAGCTCCATAACATCGCGGAATCGGAACGTCAAATCGCTCAGACGCTCCGTGGTCGTTTAGGGCGGCGGTTCGGGTCAGAATTAGGAACAACTTGATAAATTCCAATGGACGCAAACGACGCTTATAATGCAAAACGTGCGTATCACCACATCACGCAACTCGCTTTTCCGCGACTGGTGGGCAGCGCGGGCGAAGCGAAAGCACAAGAGTATATCGTCCAGCAATTCTCAGAATTAGGGTTGAATGTCACACGAGAACCTTTTTCTTTTACAAAGTTTCCCGCAGAGGTATTACCGCGTCTCCTGTGTGGTCTTTTCGTTCCGATAGTCCTCTCTGTCCCGTGGCTCGGCGAACGGTTTCTGATACCCGTATGTCTTGCTTGTTTATTCAGTCTTGCCGTAACATTGCTTTGTACCCAGTGGCAGAAGCGGTTTGAAGGGTTATATGATGTGGGTAGAAAGTATGATTCGGAGAACATTGTTGCGACAAACGGTAGGAAACCGAATGATAATACGCCTGCTCTCCTATTCGTTGCACACTATGACTCCAAATCACAGGTATTGCCGATTGCTGTCCGGGCAGTCGCTTACGGTATCGCGATTGTCGGGCTTACTGCCTTGACAACTGTAATGGTGATTGAGGTCGCTACCCTCGTTTGGTTCCCCGATTACAGCCCCCTCATCTGGGTCCGGTTGTCCGATTCCATCGTTACTGTCTGGAGTGTCGCTGGCGTTACTGCTTTTTGCTTGCTGCTTTTACAAATCAATTTCACACAGAACCGCTCTCCTGGAGGTTTTGATAATGCCTCTGGCGTTGGCGTTATGCTTGAAGTGGCACGGGTCGTGATGGCGCGGGGTGAAGATAAATCTATTACATTCCTCGCTGCTGGTGCGGAAGAATACGGCATGTGCGGGGCATTACGCTATGTCCAAACACATGCTGATGAATATGACCAAGAAAATACCTATGTTATCAACTTAGACGGGCTCGGCGTTGGGAACGCCGTTAGTGTCGTTACACGCTATGGAATCCCGACGGTCCACACCGCAGATATGTTAGCTGAGATGTTCCGAACATCGGGCAAAGCACTCGGTATACAGGTTTTCGAGCGGTACTTACCTATCGGTGTCGGATTAGACAGCATCCCGATTGCGAGCCACGGATTTGAAACGGTTACGTTAACAGCGGGAGATGTCGGACGCGTTGCATTAAAAATTCATTCGGAGCGAGACACGTGTGATCTGCTCAACACGAAAAGTTTACAACAGGTAGGTGAGTTAATTGTCAATGTCGTTGGACGCGTCTAAAAAACTGATTCCGGTCACGGGTGTTATCCTTGCGGGTGGTAAGAGTCGGCGGATGGGAGAGAATAAGGCACTGATGCGGCTCGGCGACAATTCACTCATCGGGCATGTTATCCACCGCATGTGCCTCGTTACAAACGAACTCCTGCTTATCACCAATAGTCCTGCTGAATATGCCCATCTTGATGTCCCGATGCACGGCGATATTCTTCTGGGGACTGGCGCGTTGGGCGGCATCTACACCGGTTTGAAGCGTGCTTCGCACAACACCGTTCTCTGTGTCGCATGTGATAGTCCGTTTGTGGAACCGAAATTACTCACCTATCTCGTTTCCGTTTTAGGTGAATATGATGCGGTGATGCCTTATACCCATAGAGAAATTCATGCCTCCCACAATGATGTGCAGATAACCCTCCAAACGTTGTGTGCTGCCTATTCTAAAAGATGCCTACCTATCATCAAGTCAATGTTACGGGACTCCGAGTTGCGTGTCCATGCTTTACAGGAACGCGCACACATTAAGCGCGTTTCGCCTGAAGTCTGGCAGGCGTTCGATCCGGAGGGCATGTCCTTTTTCAACATCAACACACCTGAAGACCTTGAGAGCGCGGACACCTATATGAGCATGCAAACTACGCGTTAATCCACTTTCGCATTACCTATAGTCATACCATTCGTTATCGCCAGACCGGAATCTCAACCTCTTTTTATCATACGTTTCGGTTCTAAAACCTCCTGCCTTTAGGCGGGGGATACAGAACTGCCCTATTGCATTAGGCTACAGCAGCAAGAACCCGGGCAATTGACTCCGTTTGAATGTTGAACTTTAACTTATGGAAAAAACGCTCACCCCACCCGACTCGTCACCAACAGCAATATACCGGTCATTCGGTGCCCAAACGAGGCTTGTGACCCCTGCTGTCAGAACGGCTCTATGAACCGCCTGAGAACCGAAGCTGCCGCGCAATTGCCAGACGTAGACCAGACCATCGGCACCGCCTGAGGCCAGCAATTTTCCGCGATGTTGAAAACGCACAACACTGAGAAAATCCTGATGCCCGGAAAGCGAAATGGGTCTGGTACCCGCCGGTCCACGACCGGAACAATCCCACACCGTAACTTCCTGACTGCCTCCTGTAGCCAAGTATCGACTCGTGGCATCCCACGAGAGTTCTCGCACTTTCGTCTGATAGCCAGACATTTGTAAGTCGTCACCGGTAGCTATAATCCAGAAATGTACGGTCGAATCTTGATCTCCAGTGGCGACGTATTTGCCGTCAGGACTCCACTCAATCACCAGTGATGAGCCTCTCCATTCCAATCGGCGGACGGCTTCCGCCTGTTGCGGGTCCCACAGGGTGATGCCGCCGTAGGCACTCGAGGCAAATTGTCTTACACGCGGTTTCCATTGGACACCAGAAATCGTGCTTTGATGCTCGGGATATTCGCGAACAAGATCGCCGTCAGCGTTCCAGAGCTTCAACTTACGACCCGCGGCAGAGACGAGTATCGATTTTTTGCCGCCACTCCAAGCCAGATGCTCAACCCATGCTGCGCCCCCGTCAAGCGAATGGGTCGCTTTGCCACTTGTCATATCCCACAACCGAATTTTCCCATCTTGTCCTGCGCTTGCAAGCACCTTGCTGTCTGGACGCCACGCGATTGACATTGTGCCGAATTCATGCCCTTCAAAGGCATGGATAACCGATTGACGCCGACCTTCAAAAATTGTCACCGGACCGAGAACCGACGCGGCAGCGATGTATTTCCCATCAGGGGACCACGCCAGATCAATGACGTGGTCGCTGAGGGTTGCGGTCCAATTTTCGCGCAGTTGAGAGGGCTGGACAAAGCGGTTCCTCAGGTCGTTCAAGCGAGACATGCTTCAAACCCCTCAGTCAATTCGGTCCGGTCAAGGTTGCGTCCGATGAAGATGAGGCTATTGTAGCGCGGTTCAATGCCCCACGGGCGGTCGGGACGACCATCGAAGAGCATATGAACACCTTGGAAGACGAATCGGTTTGACTGCCCCTTGATGCTCAGAATACCTTTCATGCGGAAGATGTCAACACCTTTTGTCATAAGCAGCCCACTAATCCAAGCGTCCAACCGATTGGGGTCAAGGTCGCCGGGGGTTGTGATGCCGACCGATGTGACTTCGTCATCATGTTCGTGGTCTGGTTTAAATTCGCGTTCAACAACTGGCTTAACAAGGGCACCGCTGCCAAAGAGTTGTGCCTGAAATTCGTCGGGGTGATGCTCGGTAAACAGCGCGTAAGCACCAGAGCGGCCGATCTGCACGTCAAAGCGTAATTCGTCCGCTGTGAGATTCAACGCAATGAGCTGTCCGCTCGGTTGAAGCGTGCCACCCACCGAAAGTTCATGCTCATCATCGGAGAAAACCATAACGACTGGTTCAACAGCAGCACTCAAAGCGGCATCGGTTGACGCACTTACGGGCACCAACGCGACTTTCATCGTCGGGTCAGGACCTTCTTGAAGAACCAGTTCATGCGTGCCTACCGAAAGGTTATAAACACCACCCCATTCAAAGGGATACTCCGGTTCCATAAACTGTGGGTCAACCTCCATCGCCCGGTCCAGATCGAATCCGCCGACATTGAGAATCTTGTCCATTTCAACCACGGCGTCTTTCGTTCGATAAACCTTCGCCGCACTGTTCATGCTGCGAATTCTGGCTTCCAGTTGATCTAACTCTCCCTCGGTCACAAGGTCAATCTTGTTCAACAAAATGACATCTGCAAAGGCAATCTGTTCACGCGCCTCGTCGCTGTCATCGATGTGCTGCCAGATGTGTTTGGCATCAACCAATGTCGTGACGGAATCCAGTTGCAGTTTCTCCTTCATTTCGGTATCCATGAAGAACGTCTGAGCAACTGGCCCGGGGTCCGCAAGCCCAGTGGTTTCGACCATGATGTAGTCAAACTTATCGCGACGCTTCATCAGATTCCCCAAAATACGGATGAGATCACCGCGCACGGTGCAGCAGATGCACCCATTGTTCATCTCGAAAATCTCTTCTTCCGCGCCGATGACCAAATCATTATCGACGCCGATCTCGCCAAACTCGTTTTCGATGACGGCGATACGTTTACCATGGTTTTCGGTGAGAATACGGTTGAGAAGCGTGGTTTTACCAGACCCCAAAAAGCCCGTCAATACAGTGACGGGGACTTGATTGTTTAGCATGGCTGTGTTCATCTTTCTCTCCTTGTTGAATTTAGCCAGTGGTCAAGCTAACGATGTCCGTCTGCTTCACCTCCGCCAGCGGTTTATGAATCTTGTATTGCCGGGGCTTTCCCGGCGTTTCCATGATCGCAATGACCGTTTCAATAGGCGGGCAGCCTTCTTCGGTGCATTGTAACTGAGTAATCATCACGGCGACGTCTTCTGATAGGTCAAAGGCTTGGGAAACCCACGATTTGACTTGACCGAGTTGCCGTGGGTCACTCTCTTTTTGCGAATTCAAAAAATTCAGCACTGTTGTATGGTCTCCTTTCCTCGCATATGATGCTGTTTTTATACCTGAAATTTCGCCACGAATCGGTCATCGCACACAATTCCGACCAGATTTTTCTCAAGTCCGCGGTCTCTATTCTGTCGAAGAGGTTTAGGAAGATCGAAACCGATCAAAACGGTGACTATCAAAAGCTGAAGGCAACGGAAGTAGTGCATCTGTTTGCGCCACGGCTTCCGCCCAATCCACGAGTCGCTCATAGTGTAGATGGAGTTCTATCTGTCCTAACCACACGACACCGTCCGGTGATGTGATACAGATGACATTTGCGAGATCGCATGGCCCAAGGCAGCCTTCGCTGATTGTCAATGTTATTGAAGGGGCCAGTCGTCTGTTCCGCCACTCCTGTATGAGCCACTCAGCCGGTACAGCCGGTTTCCGTTTCTCTGTCACGCCACAACAACACCCCTTACAGACCAATATATGCATTAAGACACGCCGCTTTGATGCCAGCTTAGGCGACGATTCGATTCTATCTGTTCTCATACTTTTCTCCTGTATGTTACACTCCTGCGAATATACAGATTCATCACTACCCAATGACATTCAGGGGTAGTGCTGATACTACAGAAACGCTACGATACGTTGCAAAGCAACGGTGTACAAAGCGCGGGGCGCGTCATAGGTACCCTCGCGATCCTTGTACAACCAAGGATATAAAGGAAAAACAAAATCTGCCTTTAAAAGGCATAATTTACGAGTTCAGTAGAGAATATAGGTGGGGCACGACTTCGCGTGTGGATGACCCGTTTTATAGGGATAAAAGTGTCTTCATAAAGTTGGAGTATCGTATGAAAGCAGACGGGTGCGTTGAGAGCAAAGGATTCAATCTCGACACCGATGTGCTGGCTGCAAAAGAAACAGGCTGCGCAGGTATTCTCGCTCTGCGAATGTTCGGTATGGCAATTACGGCAATGCGAATGTTCGCTGTGATCGTGTGCCAGTCCGATAATACCCAGCAGCACGACGTAACAACATAAACCTGTTAAAACACAGATTTTCAAACTAAGCCCAAATATTAACTTGTTGGGAAAAGTTGTGCCGTTTCTCATACACCAGAACCTATGGTTATGATTTAAAAAAAATGAGTGCCAATAAACTTGCGATAAATTATAGCACGCTATTGTGTCAATGTCAAATAGAACTTAAAAAGTTGATTCGGATTATTCCTTATATTTACCAATCGCTTCCGGGCTGTGAAAGTAATACCATTTCTGAATGACTACTCCTCATTAACGCAACCTACGCGTAGGGGCGAGGTCCCCTCGCCCGTTATATGTTTCAAAATCTCTGAAATGCGGAGTTATTTTTTAGAGTTGGTATAAGTATTCGACGAGTTCATGCCACTTTGCAGCCATCTCGTGTGCAGGAATACATTTCTTCTTCCATGCGTCAGTACACCGTTGGCGATAGTCAAGTCCGTATTCAGAAATAATCCACTGCTCGTAGTCGCCTATCCATGCGAGACCTTGAGTGAGCAAGCTGAAAACGCAACACCACGCTTCCACACCACGTGGATGCGTAAGCTCAGGGAGTTGCTCCGGTTTCCATATGGGCAACGAAAAATCGACCGCTGCTGTCTGTTTGGGCGCGAATTTGTAACGCTGCAAGAAAAGCCCGCCTCGGTCCCCATCGCCATAGAAAAACCCGAATCCCCATAAAATAACTCGGCTTCTGCCAGAGCCACGCCACTCATAAGCGGGACTTCCGTGCTTGCCTTCCGGCGCTCGATGTCTGGTAAAACCGTAGGCGAGCAAAGCATTTCCCTCTGCCCGGCGAATGTCCTGTCCCCAACACCACAACTGTTGGTCCAACAGCGTCGTCCCAATCTTCCTGACCTTGTTCAATGCACCTGACCACCGCGCAGATTCGTCGTCAGTTCTACCAGACATGACTTATTCCCTCATAAGAAGCCGCTTCTACTTCTTCTCAAGGTCACGAAGCAATTCAAAAGCGGTGTCAAGAATTGTCGGTTTCTTTGCACTATTTCTTAACATGCGTCAAAGTTATAGTACGCCGGCTTGCGGCAACCGGACCAGCTCAATAAAATCAGCCGTTGTGTTACACTCCTGAGAATATACAGATTCACCACTACCCAATGACATTCCAGGGTAGTGATGAATTTTCTCGGCACTTATTTCAAAATAACCATCCGCTTCATCTGATGGAAAGACGGCGTGGACAATCGATAGAAATAGACACCACTTGAAACCCGCTTCCCCACATCATTTCGACCATCCCAATGGGCAGCACGCGCCCGGTCTTGATAGAAACCTGCGGGCTGGAAGCCAACGGTTTATAACTCCGATTTCCCAATCAAAGCATGTACAATCGTATTAATATTATATCGGATCATCCCGATGTAGGTCCCTTCAGGTGTCCCCTCGTTTCCCATAGCGTCTGTGAAGAGCACACCACCGATCTTCACATCAAATCCTTTTGACTTCACGGCGGCTTTCACGGCTTCGAGACTCCGTGGAGAGACGGATGACTCTACAAAAATAGCAGAGATACCCCGCTCCGCAATAAACGTCGCCAATTCCTGTACATCAGCGATACCGACTTCTGTCGCGGTGCTAACACCTTGTAATCCGCGTACCTCAAACCCGTACCCTTTTCCGAAGTAGTTAAAACAGTCGTGCGCCGTCACAAGGACGCGTTGCTGAGATGGCACGCGTTCCACTTGCGACTTTACGTATTCATCGAGTTCCATGAGTTTCGTGAGGTAGCGTTCGGCATTGCTTCGGTACAGGTCAGTATTATCCGGATCGAATTCACTTAGGGCATCGCGAACCTTTCCCGCCGCTAGCATCCAAAGCTTCACGTCAAACCATAGGTGCAGATCGTAGAGTCCCTCGTATTCTGCGGGTGTTAGCAGTAGACTCCGATCTACGGCATCTGTTACGGCGACCGTCAGCGTATCCTCGGACATCTTCGCAAGAATGTCCGCCATTTTTGCTTCAAGGTACAGCCCGTTATAGAAGATGATGTGTGCTGAACTCAGCCTTTGAACATCTTTAGGTGTCAGGTTGTAAAAGTGTGGGTCTACGCCAGGTTCCACTATCCCGGTCACCTCAACGCGCGGACCGCCAACATTTTTAACAATATCAGTAATCATACCGATCGTGGTAACAACGCGAAGTTTATCGCCTGTGGCAGCACCCGGTTGTCCCTTTGGGTCACAGCCAGTCCATATCAGTATACCTATTAAACACACTGCAATGTATATTCTCTGCATAATTTTATACACCTTCCTGATCGCATGTTAGACAGGTTTTGCACAGGTGCCGATTTACAAGGTGTGCGGAGGCGAGTAAAACCGCACCGATACTGTAGAAAACCACTTCAAAAGTGCCTTCAACCGCTGTTCGAGCGGTAGCGATGAATGCCAACGCCACTATCAGTATCAAAAATGCTCGCCAACTGCGGTGGCGTCGAACCCCCCACGTTAAACTCCCAACTGCCAATCCAATTGCCCCAAGGATAAGGACCAATTCCGCACGTTCATTCACAAGGAAGCCCAACCCAATCAAAGGCAAAACTGCGACTAAAAGCGGCATCGCGAGGCAATGAATCGCGCATGCGACGGGGAGACACGCTGCGCATGCGACAGAGAGACACGCGCCAGTCGTATCCGCTAATTCGCGGTTAAAATATTTTTTCAATTTTATCTCCTTAGAAAATTGAGAACGGGGACGAATGATAAAAACCATCGTCCCCATCCTACAGTTTCAAAAATTAAGTTTATACAGAAGCTTCGCGTTCCGTCCGGGTTCCGGCATTACCGCTTTGATGCGAGACAAATGTTCGCGGTATGCGGTATCAAGGAGGTTTTCAATCTCGAAAACGACCATGTTCTCCAGCTGCCACCACGAAAAATTGAGAGAACCTCCAATATCATAGACGAGGTAGCCGTCTGTCGGTTCCTCAAACTCGCCGAGTCGGGTCTGGCTGCCTGAAAAACGGGATGTGACATGCAAATGCAACGGTGTCGGTGTGTAGCTAATGACGAATTTACCGTTGAGGGGTGGGATACGCTCCAGCGGTCGCCCACTGGTTTGAACAGTTCCGTAGATGTAACTCATATTCAATTGAAGATGGATCTGTGAGAGGACTTCACTCCCTATTTGGATTTCAGCCCCATCCATCACAACATCGTGTCCCATGTATTGATAAATCCATAACCATCCGGCTGCCCCGCTGCCCCACTCCTTTTCACCGCTGTGCGTCGGAATGAGGTAGTTCTGTATCTGATTCCTGAAAAGTGCCAGATTGAGCCTGAACCTCTCGTTTGTGTATTTGACGAAGAGTTCAGTACCATAGCCGTGCTCAGGTTCCAGTTCTGCATTGCCGATTTCGTAGGAAAAGACAGCCAAGTGGGGGCCATCGCTGAAAAGTTCCTCAATACCGGGTGCGCGAAACGTTTTCATTAGGGTCGCTCCAGTGCTCAACCTATCCGTCCAATGGTAAATTCCAGAGGTAGCCCCGGAGAAACCGTTGAAATCGCGGCGTCGGACGGTTCCGGCTCGGACAACTGCCCCAGGTCGAAACGGTTCCGAACGCCTAAGGTCGTAGCGAATAGCCCCTTGTAAGGTGAGTTTGTCGAAGTTACGCTGGTTGAGATAAAATCCTGCCAACGCGAATTCACGGGTGTGCGGTGTCCAATAAAACCCACCTGTGGCATGATCTCGATATTCCCCCCAAACACCCGCAACGGCGTTGTCCAACACATGCGCCATCGCTGAGAAATTGTAGGTTAGCACCCCGAATTCGACCCCAAGTGTTCCGTTCGACTCCAACTCTTGATGCTGATAACGCGTATAGGCAGTCTGAAGTCTTACCTTTTCAAGCAGCCTTGTGTTGAAGCGGTACTCCATCTGCCCTTCATAGCGTTGTTTGTCGAGTACGATGTTAACGCCGCTGATATGTCCTTCTGGAGACCCCGGCACGCCGTAATCTGAACGATATCCGCTCCCAGAGGCACCGATGAAACCCCACGGCTTAATCAGCGAGACGCCGCCTGAAAAATTGACGTTTGAAAGGGAAGTGTTTTCGAGGACTCCGACCGGCGTTTGTATATCAGATGCAAGGCGTCGATTCCATTCGACATTCCCTGCAAAGTCACCAATTGGGAAAGTAAAACCTGTTGTTCCGGTCAAACCCGAGTTAACAGATTCAGCCTGGAACGTTAGGTGCATATCGAGCCGTCTCGGTAGAATTTGGGGTATGTGATTGCTTTTGACGTTGATAACCCCACCCAGAGTGCTTGAACCGTAAATGAGCGATGCGGGACCCCGCGTAATTTCAACGCCTTCAGCGGTTGTTGGATCAATGGATACAGCGTGGTCGGCACTGGATGCGGATTTATCACCTGTCCGTTCGCCGTTTTCGAGAATGAGCAGCCTGTCCCCCCCCAATCCACGAATAACAGGCCGAGCGATTGCCCGCCCCATCGTCCGTTGTGAAATGCCGATCTCATTCGCCAACGTGTTCGCCAAGGTCATACCTAACCGTCTTTGGAGTTCTGCCTCATCCAATGCTAAGTCGGTTGTTTCCTCAAACCGCGACAGATAGCGATTTGAACCGTATATCCTGATGGTTTGCAATTGAAATGACAACGCCGCCAGTTCAATCTTGAGATGAGGCGCGGCGGCATTGACATCAACGACTTGTTCAAAAAACTGATAGCCGACCTTCAAGAACTGAAGCGTCTGCTGTCCTTCCGGCACTGCGTCGAACTTAAACCGACCGCTTGCATCGGTCCGGACGCTCCTCTCAAGGCCCTTAATCTGGACTCTAACGTCACTCAGGCGAGCATGACTCCGTTCTTCAGTAACTTCTCCTTCCAAAGACTGCGTTATGTCCGAAGCACTTTGGACATCCTTGAGATAGCAGAACAGGCATCCTGCTATTCCAAATACGAACACCAATAGGTGAGGACACTTTCTAAGCGTCCTCACCGTGGGAGACCTGTGCAAACAAGCACAAGTGCTTAACATGATGTCCCCCTTATTGTACTGTTACTGGTATCAGGAGTGCTGCCGTGAAATCGGGATGATCCCCGTGAAGCAGTTGGAGTTTAATTTCCGTTTTTCCTGCTTTCAATCCTTCGAGTCCAAACGGTAACGCGTCACCGTGTTCTTCATGGCCATGGTCGTCATGTTCCTCTTCGTGTTCCTCTTCGTGTTCCTCTTCGTCGAGATGGATCCTAATAATAGAGGAATCGTAACCCGATAGACCCAAACTGAAGAATTCCGCTCCGCCATGTTCATGGGCATGGTCGTCATGTCCATCTTCACCCGGCGGGGCCTCTACTTCATCGAGATGGAGTTCCATTTCGTTCGCGTCAAGAAAATGTACATCGATCTGAATCTCTTCACCAACGGGAACGGTGAGACCGCCTTCGTGGTGGCCTTGATGTTGATGATAGACCACTTTTCCATTGATTTCCAGGTTAAAGCCGTCGGCATCGGCGTGAAGGGGTGCATCCGATTCGTGGGCGTGGTCATGATCATGATCATCCTCAAGGATAGGGTTGTCATCTTCACCACAACCGCCAATACACGGAAGGATAGCAACAAAAGCGAGTAACATTAAGTGAGAAATGGTAACAGAAAGATCTTGTCCTACAAAGCGTGTAAGCATTGTATTCTCCTATATATATCTGATGGCACACGGCGGGAAAAAGCCGCGTGTGGACTTTCTAAAGTCCTCTTACTTTGTAAAATGAACTTAAATGGTTTTCAGTTATCGGTCATCGGTTTTAACCATCAACCTGAAGAAATTCACAGAAACACGCAAACAAAAATTCTCCGTTATAAGTGTTAAAGCACGAGTTGATAGGTAAGGTTAAGAGGTTTTCGTTTAACAAGGGAACGCCCCAAGTAAAAACAGTCTCTTTTAACCGATAACTCTTAAAGCATAGGTACCCAAACGGAGGACGAGTGCAAGTACTCCCTAACCCTTTGGACAACATAGCGACATAAAATAGAAAAAGATTTTGTCTTCAGACAAAATCTGGAATTTCAGTGGAGAATACGGGTGGGGCACGACTGCGCGTGTTCGTGATGAGTCTTAAAGGAAGGAAAACGGTACCCTCATAAAACGGAAGCACCGTAATCGGAAGGAATGAAAAGATGAGTGCAAAGAACTCAATCTCCTCTCCGACGTGTTGGCTGCAGTAGAAACAGGCTGCACAGGCTTCCCCAGAATGGGCGTGTTCGTCATGATCATCATGATCATGCGTGAGTTCGATGACACCCAGCAACATAACATAACAACATAAACTTATTAAAATGCCGGTTCTCAAACTACGCCGAAATATTAGTGTGTTGGGGAAAACCATGCCGTTTCTCATAATCCATGCCCGTGTTATTATCGAAAATGAGATTGCCAAAAAACTTGCGATATATTATATCATGTGATTGTGTCAATGTCAAATAAACTTGAAAATCGGACCAGAGCCATCCAGTTTTCCTGTAGGAGGAATCTCCAGATCCCGACGGCTGATCGCCTATCGCTGATTGCTGACAATCTCTGGAAAAAGATGCACTTGCACTTATCGGCGCGATGCTTTATTATATTCAATATGAGATTACGCAAAGGAGAAAAAATTAGATGCTAAGTGTTGAAGAAGCCCGCCAGCAGATGTTGAATACGATTCCGGTTTTACCCACGGAAAAGCGGGAAATTCTAAATTGTGGGGGGTATGTTCTCGCAGAGGCACTGCATGCCCAAGAAAACATTCCACCGTTCGACAATTCAGCGATGGATGGGTACGCGGTTCGCGCAGCGGATGTTCAGAACGCCTCTGAAGCTGAACCTGCGGTTCTCACAATCGTTGAAACAATTGCCGCGGGATATGCGCCAACAAAACAGGTCGCAGCCGGACAGGCAGCACGTATCATGACGGGGGCTATGATGCCTGAGGGTGCTAACGCGGTTGTGATGCAAGAGGTGACCCAGCGAGAGGGAAATACAGTCAAAATTTTTGAGAGTATTGACGAAACCGGAAACGTTCGTTTCACAGGTGAGAGTGTGGCGGCGGGTCAGCAGGTCATGGGAAAAGGGAAACACCTACGTCCGCCAGAAGTTTCAATGCTCGCCTCTCTGAATCGTCCAAAGGCTACAGTCCATCGCAAGCCCACTGTTGCGATTGTCTCAACGGGTGATGAACTCCTGCTACTCGGCGAACCGCTGGAACCCGGAAAAATTCGGGAAAGCAACCGTTATGGTCTCTATGCCCAGGTCGAGGAAGCGGGAGGCATTCCGATTAATATGGGTATTGCTCCTGACGATGAAGCAGAAATAGAGCGTATCTTTCGTGCAGCACTCGCGAAGGCTGATGCCCTCATTACAAGTGGCGGCGTTTCGGTAGGGGAGCACGATTTTGTGAAAAGTGTATTGGAGAGATTAGGCGAAGTTAACTTCTGGCGCGTCGCGATGAAGCCCGGGAAACCTCAGGCTTACGGCATTTCGGACGGGAAACCTATTTTCGGATTACCCGGCAACCCAGTTTCTTCGCTCGTTGTGTTTGAACTTTTTGTGCGACCCGCGCTCCTCAAAATGGCAGGTCATACAGAACTGTTGCGTCCAACCTTTAAAGCAACTTTAGCAGAATCCATTACCAATAGAGACGGACGCGTTAATTATATGCGCGCCATTCTCAAAGAATCCAACGGACATTACACTGCCGAAACGACGGGCCCACAAGGTTCAGGCATTCTGCATTCACTGGTTTTGGCGAACGGTTTAATCACGATTCCAGCCGGTGTGACGTTAAGTGCTGGAGAAACAGTGGATGCTCAGTTTCTGTTCTAAACCTAATGTGTTAAGGAGTGCTCCATGATTGTAGATACCCATGTGCATGTCTGGGAAATCGATCCTCCAAAGTATCCCGTCGGTCCCACCGCTCCGAGTTGGAATTCCTATCCAGATGAACCCGGGACTGCCGATGAACTCCTCTCGGAGATGGACGCGCACGGCGTAGACTGGACAGTTCTCGTGCAGACGAGTTGGTCGACTTGGGATAACGGCTATATTGCGGATTCGGTAGCGCGTTTTCCTGATCGGTTTATCGGACACGGTTTAATCGATCCAGAAGATCCGAACAATGCAGCGCAGGTTCGCTATTGGATAAAGGAGCGAGGCTTAGCCGGTTTCCGTTTCCATCCGATGTACTACCCGGACGAAAAGATTTTACTCACCCAACAAAACAGTCCGATGTGGGAAGAGATAGCGGCGTTGGATGCTATCATCCAATTTCACCTCCGCGCGGAGTTCGCGGATCAGGTTGCCGTTATTGCGGAACGTTACCCGCATCTGAGACTTATTCTCGATCACATGGGTTATCCACAGGTAGATGCTGCGGAAGCGGTGTTTCAACCCATCGTGGAGCTTGCACGCCACGACAATATCTACTTGAAACTATCGGATGTCGCTGGACGTTCACATCAGGATTTCCCTTATACAGACGTGCATCCGTTCATTGAGAACCTGTTATCGGTTTTCGGTGCATCCCGGACGATATGGGGAACGGGTTATCCCGGTCACCACAGACAAAAACACAACTGGCCCACTTTAGCGCAAGAACTCCAACTCATTCGAGAAGGTCTTCCGTTCCTGACAGAAAATGACAAAGATCGGATCCTCGGCGGCACCGCCGCAGAGATTTGGGATTTAACAACATGACGACAATTCCAATGTGTTGGGGAGAGATGACTTACCGAAATTCGGGCAGAAGGTTTCCTAATCCTTTAGGTTTAGGATGAATGCCCGCTCCTGTTAATTAGACCAAACTGTTGTCTAAAAAAAGCATTTTTTCCCTTGACAAAAACATAAAAAAATGCTATAATGAATACTGACACTTGGACAACGCTCTCACCCCGTGCAATCCTTGTGCGGGAGTTGTCCGCTCCTGTGAGAGGGAGTGAATCGGTGTCAGGTGTCAATACCCCCTAAAAAGTATCAGAGGATGCTAAGGCGTAATTGCACGAAAGTGTGAATCGGAGCGGGGGTGAAATTCCGCACGTTGTATTGCATTCTCGCCTAAAATCTTTTCTCTCCAAAACGGAGAGAGGCAGGCAGGGATACCCGTGAAAGTTTCCGCACGATATGCCTACCCCCGCTTTTTCAGGGGGATAGGGAATTGCCTGCGGGTGGAGACGTAATAAGACGGTTGACGCACTTTGCGAAAACCGCAGCGTCTACGAAGCCGAGGTTTCCCACGCCTTTAGGCGTTGGGTGGTATCACACCGTGTGCCATAACCGCTAAGCTTCCGGAATTTCGACCGGCAAATCCAGCCGGTCACCCCACTCTTTCCAAGAGCCTATGTAGTTGCTCACTTTTGGGTAACCCAAGAGCCGCAACGCCAAATAGGCTTGGGAAGAGCGGTAGCCGCCCTGTCAGTAACACATTACCTGTTTTTCCGGTGTAATACCGACGGCTTCATACATTGCCCGGAGTTCATTAGCGGGTTTGAATGCCCCCACCTCGTCAAGATTATCGAGCCATTCAATGTGGATGGAACCTGGAATAGCCCCTGCCCGCTCTGCACGGGCAACCCGACCGTAGTGTTCATCGTCGGTGCGTGTATCAAGGGGAATAAAGTCGTCTCGATTTAACAGGACACGAATCACATCCGCATCCATGTGTATATCGTGTTGCGTATTTATCGGAAAAGGTGGAACCTCCGGGGGTTCAGCCCCAGCTGTGCTCACAGGTCCATCTGCTGATAGCCACGCCTTGAAACCGCCATCCAATAGATGGGTTTCAGGGTGCCCTAAGTATTCGCAAAACCAGAACCCGCGCGAGGCGCGCGTTCCCGATATGTCTTCATACCATACAATCGGTTTACTCGGATCAAGACCGCGTTGCTGAAACAGGTATGCTATCATCCACATAAAGGCATCGAACGTCTCTTTCCGAGTATCAATGAGGCTTAAACCGAACAAATCTAAATGAAGGGCACCGGGGATGTGTCCGCGGATATATTCGGATGTCGGTCGCGTATCGACGATGCAGAACGTTTGATCGTCGAGCGCGCCTTTCAATTCCTCAGCAGAGATAATTAGTTGTGGATTTACGTAACCTTTATAGGTTTCCATCATTCGCCAACTCCTTCTGAATTCTTTGTAGGATACATTCGCTATGTTGTGTCCTATGCTATCTTTGGTTTCTTTTTAACAAGTTTTATTGCCTTCCACCTTCCAGTACTATACCAAAGCCACATTGCGATCCCTTGCACAACGTTTGACAGGGCAATCCCCAACCAAACGCCATTGAGACCGATGAAGTGCGAAAGTAAAATCACGAGTCCCAAACCGACAACGACCTGTGCCGCAAGTGTAATCACCATCGGGGAGAAGGTGTCTCCTGCACCGTTGAGGGCTCTGCCTAAAATGAGTGAAAAGGCGATGAATCCGAATGTCGGGGATAGAAACCGTAGATAAGTGATACCGATCTCGATAACATCCGTTTCCGGTGTAAAAATTCGGATGAATGTCTGTGGAAAAAGGAAGAAAATTGCGCCGATGACTGCCATGATTGCAGCACCTAAAAGGTTCGCCACCCGTGTTGACCGCTCAGCGCGCCCTATCTGATTCGCCCCTAAATTCTGTCCGACTAACGGAACGACCGCGTTTGCGATGCCGAAGCCGGGATTCATCACGAGAATTCGGAGTCGCATGCAGATCGTATATGCCGCGACAACCGTCTTCCCATAGGGTCCGATGACCCACAAGAATCCGAGTCGCGAAATATGCCGCCAAAACCCTTGCATCGAACTGTAAACCCCGAGCCTTAAAATGTCAAGCATTTCCACGAAATCTACTTGATACCGAACGCTCCGAAATGAAACGGGGGCGCGTCCACTCCAACAGAGATAAAGTAGGATGATTACGCTCGCGCCGCGCCCGATAAGCGTCGCATACGCCGAACCTGCGACCCCGAGTTTCGGGAATCCCCACAAACCGAAAATTAGCAATGGATCGAGGACAATGTTAATCAGTGTTGCGAAAATCAATACCACCATCGGGGTGACAGTGTCGCCACCCGCACGGAAGATAGAACCGAGCGTCATCGACACGAACATTGTACTAATACCGGCGAGAATGATATGCATGTAAGTCGTGCCGAGCCTCAGCACTTCTGGGTCTACCATCCTAACAGCGAGTAACCCTTGTTCAGCCAACGGGTAGCCAACGAGGGTTACACCGATAGAAAAAAACACAGCTAACAGGATTGACTGGAGGGCGATGTGCTCAGCTTGTGCGAGATTCCTCGCGCCGAGATACTGTGCCACCATAATCCCGGTTCCCGTTGAAATACCAAGCGAAAAAACCCCGATCAATCGGATTAAGTTTCCGCTCACCCCGACAGCCGCGATCGCGCCAGCACCGAGCCTTCCAACGAAGATCATGTCAACAATGTTGAATGCCTCTTGCAGCATGTAGCTGAGTATTATCGGTCCTGACAGTCGTAACAGGTGTCTGAGAAGACTTCCTCGGGTCAAATCGGCCCGTGTTTTTCTCATATTTTTAATTTACCTTCATTCCATCGTAACAAACGCTTACGTCTTACTTTAGCAGACTTCTGCCCGGTCGTCAAGACAAAAATATACGCTTTGTTTCGCGTTGTTTTCCTTTGACAGAATTCCGTAAATCTGCTATAATGTTATATAATTTTTTAGGAGGCAAAATATGAAGAATGCAATATTGACTGGCAGATTCTCAGTCTATGGGATTGTGTGTTTCTCAATAGCACTCACCCTGTTATTTACACCGTTCGTCTCGGCAGCACTCACAGATGGGCTTGTCCTACATCATGCTTATGATGAAGGGGAAGGCACACTCGCTGCAGACGCGAGCGGTAACGGACACGACGGTGAAATTTCCAATCCGGATTGGGTAGACGGGCAGATCGGGAAGGCACTCCGGTTTGGTGGCGAAGGCAGCGACGTGTTCGTCACTGTTGAGAGCACAGATGTCTTGAACGTGAACGAGTGCACCTTTGCGGCATGGATTAACGCAGATCACTGGAACGGCACACGTCAGATCGTTGGTAAATCTGTTCACGGTGGGTGTGCGGGTAGAACACAATACGGTCTATTCAGCGAAGGTGGCGTTTTCAAACTCCGCTTTGAAACCGAAGGCGGCAGAGCTGATATCACAACCGATCTGCCAGCAA
This sequence comes from Candidatus Poribacteria bacterium, assembly GCA_009839745.1. Lineage (NCBI taxonomy): Bacteria > Candidatus Poribacteria > Candidatus Poribacteria bacterium. Next base: position 25,656 of record VXPE01000134.1, on the reverse strand, counting down.
CAGGTGAATGGATCCACATTGCTTTTACCAACGATGGCGAAACAGCAACAATCTATATCAACGCTGAAGCGGTTGCCGAAGGCGAAGTGCCGGGTACATTGAAAGCCAACGATGATCCGTGGCGGATCGGGCAGGATTGTGAACGCCTCAACTATGTCTTCGCGGGCATTATAGATGAGGTTTCTCTCTGGAACCGTGCCTTGAGTGCTGACGAAATTACTGGGGCACAAGACTTAGGGGTGTCCGTTGACCCTCGTGCGAAATTAGCCACCACTTGGGGCAACATCAAAATTGCGCATTAGAACATTGTAGGCGCGCGTCTCACGCGCGCCTCCCTCTTTTTATGCGTGTCGGTTATCATTTTTCAGTTAGGAGGTTTTTTTAAACTTAAGGACGCAGCCCGTAACATTGTCCCGCAAGCCTCTATAGGTTTGCGCTAGGCGGGCGGATATACGGAGAGGCACTTCATTCACCAGACCTATCTGACCGACCCGCAAGGTAAAATTAAAAATCCGCAAGGTATAATTAAAATATGTTTTGGGAACAGATAAAAAGACACTGCGATGCTGGGTCTGCACACCAATTTCTCCTCCACTTCAACGTCCAAGACCTGTTACATGACGATGTGTACGGCTACTTGCCGACTACAGAATATCTCATGGAGCAACTCAGTCTGTCGGGTTGTGAACTCGTCCTGGGATATAATACATCACAAGGCATTGATTTGCCTAATATTCGGCGGTGGCAAGCGACCCAAAAAATGCTGAACATTGCCCCGAAGTACGAGAAAACCGGTGTCTTTCATTTTCAAAGTATAGCGACATGGCTTCAGACCTTTCGACGTTTTCCGGAAGCAGAAGACGCACACCTTACTGAGCATGAAATAGATCCACAGATTGCACGCAGAAGAATTAATGCCACTTTGGCGTTCGATAAGCCGCATGAAGACCCGTTCATGCATATAGATCCTGCCCCTTCGGAGGAGTTGCAGGAAAGATTGAAACATCTTTTGCAGCAAGACAAGGCGAGAGTCGGCTTGGTTATCAACTTCTTGGAGCAACTCGCCCCAAACGCCCCTTCGTTGAGCAGTGCCTCCAATGATGACCTGCAACGCTTTTTCAATCAGATGCAGCATTGGGCATCCGACTTGGAGATCCGAAAGCGTAAACACATCATTCTACTTCTTACCCATAACACCTATGACATTCATCCGAATCTCACCGTGAATCCGGAGATTCCGCTGATAGAAATTCCGTTTCCAGACTACGATCAACGCCGCCACTTTATTGAATATCTCCACAACATCTCGGATCCGATGTCGCAAATGCGGGTAACCCTTGGAAACGAGCACGACAGAGAGTCCCTTGCCCGCGAGACAATAGGACTGAACCTTTTCGGCATTCACGATGTTGTGAAACAGGCAGAATCTGCAGGACAGCAGACGGGCGGAGAACCGCTTGTGAGATACCGAAGGGAGAGCATTAAGGCTTTCAGCCATGGCGTCCTCGAACTCGGTGAAACCTACACGCATGCTTCGGATGATGGCTGGTATGTGATGTCAACAATTAAGGATATTGCAGAAGGGATGAGAAACCGAGATCTGCGTCGTGTGCCGCGGGGTATGCTCTTCCTGGGACCTCCCGGCACCGGTAAGGTCTACTTCGCGAAGGGACTTGCAGGCGAGGCGGACATGACGTTTGTCCAACTCCGATACGCCAGTCAGGTCGGCGAGATAGCGGTAAACATCAATGAAAATGGGAACACTTATGAGCGGAACTTAAATGCTGCTCTTAATTTTATCCGAGGGATTTCACCCACGGTTGTCTTTATGGATGAAATTGAACAGGCATCGCCACGCACAGCGAGGCATCCAGAAGAACAGCAGCCCTTCCCCCAGAACCTCGTGAACGCTATCAGCGATCCTTCTTTGCACGGGAGAGTGATATGGATCGGCGCATCAAGCCGTCCAGACCTGATGCCGCAGATTTTTCGACGATACGGCATTTTCGACACTAAATTAATTCTGTTACCGCCAAATGCTGAAGGCAGGATAGAGATTTTAAAGATATTCTGTCAAGGACAAGTCTCCGATCCATTTGACTTCCGCGGGCTTGTTGGAGATTCAGCAACGGATGGGTTGACTGCACGGGACCTTTCCTTGATTGTTCAACGTGCGAGTAACATCGCAAAACGCGAAGGACGCGATACCTTCACTGAAACCGAACTCCGTCAAGCATTGGATGACTTCATACCTGACTACTCACCGGAGATGCAGCTTTTCATGGGATTGTTAGCGTTACGGGAGGCGAATTCTCGGAACATGATCCCAGAAGCACCCCTGTCGCCGCTATATCAAGAATTTGTAGATGGCAATCGGATTGATAAGACCGGAATTAATAGACGCTTAATGGAACTGAGCAGTCAACTCGGCTTGAACGCTTGACCCTTAACAGGCACAGGATTTATCTATGAAACGAATAGTGGGAAGAAAGGAGAGAGACTTCGCACCTCCAACTCTCTCCATCGAACCGCAAGGAACATTAAAAAGTTTTTCTTGACAGGTGTTTCTCTGTTTGTTATAATAACCCAAATTGTTATTTACAAAGTTTTTGGAAACCTGTAGACACTCTTCTCATTGAAAACACCTTATTTTTACCTATAGGGAGGCAATTTATGAAACTGGCTATTTGTTTATCCATCACACTACTTTTGGTAGTGACACCCTTCGCTATGTCTATCGGTCCAGCAGAGTTCCTAGATGGCTTGGTGGTGTACCACCCCTATGATGAAGGCAAGGGGGACAAAGCGGAAGATCTTAGCGGAAACGGGCATGACGGTGTCATTGACAATCCAGAATGGGTTGACGGCAAATTCGACAAGGCGTTGGAATTTGGGGGTGAAGGCAGCGATGTTTTTGTCACCGTTGAAAGCACTCCCGAACTGAATGTGGATGAAATGACGTTTATGGCGTGGGTTAACGCCGAGCACTGGAACGGCACCCGCCAGATTGTCGGTAAATCCGTTCACGGCGGATGCGGTGGTAGGGTTCAATACGGATTGTTCAGTGAAGGTGGCACCTTCAAACTCCGTTTTGAAACCGAAGCGGGTCGCAATGATATTTCGACCGGTCTGCCTGACACCGAGAAATTTATCCATATCGCTTTCACCAACGACACCAAGAAGGGCAAAATCTACATTGATGGTAAGGAAGAAGCTGAAGGGGATGTCCCCGGCAAACTTGCAGCCAACGATGATCCGTGGCGGATTGGACAGGATTGCGAACGTCTTAATTACGTCTTTGCCGGAATTATTGACGAAGTCCGTCTCTGGAATCGCGCACTGAGCGAGGATGAGATCAATACGTTCATGGAACAGGGTGTAGATGCCCTTGCTGTTGAAGCAGCGGGGAAACTCTCTACAACCTGGGGTCGCCTGAAAGCAGGACGTTAACACTGAATTTTTTCAATGGGCGAGGTTTCCGAACCTTGCCCTACCAACTAAAAAATGTCCGAAACTTCACAAACAATTTCATGTAGAAATTGCAATGCACAGATCGCGGTAGAGACCTTCACAAACAATTTCAAGGTCTGCCCACACTGCGATTACCATCACTACATGAGTGCGCATGAGCGGCTCAACCTCATTATAGATGCGGATAGTTTTGAAGAATACGATGCCCATCTTTACTCTATTGATTCGCTGGAATTCCCAGAATACCCACAAAAACTCGAAAGAGATGTCGCAAAAACGGGACTCAGATCGGAGATGCTCTCCGGCATAGCGAATATCGGTGGCTATCCGACTGCTCTTGCGATTGGCGATGTCGGATTTATAGGCGGCACCTGTGGCTCTGTCATCGGTGAAAAGGTTACCCGATGTATTGAACGCGCCCTTGAAAATCAGTTGCCATTAGTGATTGTCTCCGTGAGTGGAGGGATGCGGATGCAAGAAGGCACGCTCGCCTTGATGCAGATGGCGAAAACCGCTGCCGCTTGTGCGGAGTATGCCAAATCGGGAGTCTTTTATATTTCGGTTGTCACGGATCCAACGTTCGGCGGTGCGACTGCCAGTTATACATCTCTCGGTGATGTAATCGTTGCTGAACCGGGGGCTCGGATCGGCTTTGCGGGTCCGTTAGCCGTTGCCAGTCTCCGCGAGGAACTCCCGGAAAACTTCCAAAAAGCAGAATCGTTACTGGAACATGGATTCATCGATTCGGTCGTTCACCGGTCGGATATGCGTCAGATGCTGATAGACCTAATCGCCTTCGCCGCCTAATGTATGTATCTGTCTTCTCACTTTTTCCCGTCCGAAAAATAGAATGTGTACCTTATACCGCGTAAACGGACGGATTGATAAGATATGAAACCGCAGTTAACATAAGACGTTAATCAAAGTGTATAATAGTGACATAAATGTAATGGACGCGATTCAGTCGCGACGTAACTCGAACTTCCAACTTGCCTCCGATACAAGGCAGCAAAGCCCGAGTTGACGGTTCGAATCTGCCCGAAATATTGTCCCGCAAACCTCCATAGGAAACCTGCGCAAGGAGGGCAGCCCAGGAGCAATAGTAAAAAAAATGCCAAAGTCACTCGTCGTTGTTGAATCGCCGGCGAAAGCGAAGACTATCAAAAAGATTTTAGGTAGGGATTACATCGTTGAATCCTCCGTTGGACATATCCGGGACCTCCCTCCGAAGGAACTGGGTGTCGATATTGAGAATGCCTTTGCTCCGAAGTATGTCTTGATTCGGGGAAAAGGGAAGGTCGTGAAATCCCTCCAAAGCGAAGCGCGTAAGGTTGACAGTATCTATCTCGCTGCGGATCCAGATCGCGAAGGTGAAGCGATCTGCTGGCATCTTTTTGAGGAACTGAAAAAGATAAAGAAGCCGATCCACCGGATTACCTACAACGAAGTCACCAAAAACGCAATTTTAGAAGCAATTGAAAAACCGGGCACCATTGATATGGCACTCGTTGATGCGCAACAGGCGCGTCGTGTCTTGGATAGGCTCGTTGGATACCAGATTAGTCCTATCTTGTGGCGTAGTGTGAAACCGGGTCTCAGTGCCGGGAGAGTTCAATCCGTTGCAGTGCGCCTGATTTGTGAGCGTGAAGCAGAAATCGAGGCGTTTAAATCAGAAGAATACTGGACACTCACAGCAACATTGACACCGACGAAGGTCCAGCATCTCTTCCCCGCAAAGTTACATAAAATTGGGAAAAAGAAGGGTGAAATCAATAATTATGGGTTCCATATAGACGAAACGCGCGCCAAAGAACTGGCGGCGGACGCACAAACACAGACATATCTCGTTGAAAAAGTCCAAAAGCGGGAACGGAAACAGAGACCCGTCCCACCGTTTATCACAAGTACCTTACAACAGGAAGCGTCTCGAAAACTCCGTTTTGTTGCCAAAAAGACGATGCTTATTGCCCAACAGCTCTATGAGGGATTGGAAATCGGCAGCGAAGGATCCGTTGGGCTCATTACATACATGCGGACCGATTCGACACGTGTTGCTCAGGAAGCCCTCCAAGCAACGCGAGCGTATATCAAAGAAACTTATGGTGCAGAATATTTACCCAATCGTGCTGTTAATTACCGGAGCAAAAAAGGGGCGCAAGATGCCCACGAAGCGATCCGCCCAACCTTGCCGTTGCGAACTCCCGCAGATTTGAAGCCATATTTGAGTAAAGATCAGTATCGACTTTATGAACTCATTTGGATGCGGTTTATAGCGAGTCAGATGAATCCAGCGATTTTTGATGGCACAACAATTGACATCCAAGCAGGCACTTATCTGTTCCGTGCCACCGGCTCAGTGATGAAATTTCGAGGATTCAGGCGCGTCTATATGGAAGGTAAAGATGATCCCGCTGCCGATGAACGTGAGTCGGGCGAAGAGAATGTCAATTTGCCCGACGTTAAAGAAGGGGACACACTGGATTTACGTAAATTAGAACCGAAGCAGCATTTTACGCAACCTCCTCCCCGTTACAGTGAAGCCACGCTTGTGAAAATGCTGGAAGCGAAGGAGGTCGGACGTCCGAGTACCTACGCCTCTATTCTATCAACAATTCAGGATAGAGGTTATGTCACCAAAGAACGCGGCAGGCTCACGCCTACAGATGTCGGAAGACTCGTTAACGAACTCCTGAAACATGGATTTCCCAACATCGTCGACGTTGAATTCACAGCAAAAATGGAAGAGCAGCTTGATGTCATCGCTGATGGCAAAGTTAAGTGGGTAGAAACATTAGGACAGTTTTATCCTCCATTCCAAACTGCACTCAAGGAAGCCCCGGATAGGATGTATGAAGCCCGAAAGGCGATGGAAAAGCAATCGGACGAAAAGTGTGAAAAGTGCGGGGACAACATGATTATCAAGTGGGGCAGATATGGACGGTTCCTCGGCTGTGCTAATTATCCAGAATGTCGGAATATCAAGCGTTTAACAACTGCGGATGACGCTTCTACTGCGGAACCGGAGCCGACCGATATCGCGTGCGACAAGTGTGATAAGCCGATGGTTGTGAGAGTTAGCCGTGCGGGTGCCAAATTTTTGTCGTGTAGTGGATACCCAAAATGCAAAAATGCAAAGCCGATTCCAATGGGAGTCGACTGCCCGGAGGCTAATTGTGATGGCTACATTGGTGAACGCCGCAGCCGACGTGGGAAGGTCTTTTATGGTTGCAGCAACTATCCGAAATGTGAATTCTCGACGTGGGATAAACCTGTGTCAATACCTTGTCCGAAATGCAACGCGCCCTTCCTCGTTGAGAAGACAGCAAAGTCAAAAGGGAGTGAAAGCGTAACCACGCGCCTCGTCTGTCACACAGCAGATTGTGATTATACAAAAACAGAGGAAAAATGATACAGTTACACCAGGTCAGTTTCAGTTATGGTGAACTTAGTGTGCTTGAGAAGGTAAGCCTTCGCGTGGAACGCGGCGAATTCGTGTTTCTCGTGGGTCCAAGTGGCTCTGGCAAGACAACATTACTCCGCCTATTATACGCGGATTTAGATCCAGTAGGCGGTGACCTGAGTGTGGTTGGACAACAACTTGCGCAGTTGGATAAAGTGAGGCTACCCTACTTTCGGCAAAAGATAGGGCTCGTCTTTCAAGACTTCAAGTTCTTAGAAAACAAAACAGTTCGAGAGAATTTGGCACTGCCACAGCGATTAATAGGGACCCCAACGCAACTGATTAAGGAAAATGTCGATAAACTCCTGAATCAGATGGGACTCTATCACCATCACAAAGCACTGCCATCAGAAATATCTGGCAACGAGCGACGCCGCCTTGCTATAGCGAGAGCAATTATCAACAATCCTTTGTTACTCCTTGCGGATGCCCCAACAGAAGGCTTAGATTTACGCCTTTCGCTTGAAGTGATATCACTTCTTAATGCGCTTAACTTTCAGGGGATGACTATCTTTGTCTCCACGAGTGACCGAACACTCGCCGAGAAATGTAATAAGCGGATTATTGAACTACGAGATGGCGGCATCCATTGAATAGTCAACCGATAACTATAAAAAATGCGTTATCATCTTAAGAATGCCATATCCCATATAGCCCGTGCCGGCAGTGCAAGTGTACTGAGTTTCTTTGGCATCGGTTTCATCACTGTTTTACTTGCTACCTTACTGTTAAAACATTCATTTATACTACGGCAGTCTGAGTTTAAAAGTCATGCCCCCACCCTAATCGCGTTTCTAAAAGACACTGTTGATGAATCAGCCGGGCGCACCCTGGTGAGCCAAATAGAAAAAAATGGGCAGGTACTCGCCGTCAATTACGCTTCAAAGGCAGAAAGCCTTGCCCGCGGTGAAATCCAATTCCAAGATTTGGGTATCCTCATTAAGGAGGCATTCGCAGAAAATAGAGGCGTAAATCCATTTCCAGCATCCCTCAAAATTTATGTGGACGAAGACTTGATAACGCGTAAAACTTTAGAGCAGATTGCGTTGGATATTAAAGCCCACGGTGAAATTGAGGATGTGCTCTTGACAGGACAGGGGCAGTTGAAGGATCATCTACGCGATTCAGAACGGACGACTCTGGTCGCCATTGGAATAGCAGTTGCCATTATTTGGTTTATTATCGGTTCTGTTATCAAGAAAACAGCGATTGCCCGTGGAGAGGAGATAGTCCTTATGAAACTCCTCGGCATGTCGCGTCATTATCTCCTCACCCCCTTTGTTGTTCACGGAATTTTCCTTGGCAGTCTTGGTGCATTGTGTGGACTTGGTTGCTTTTACGGAATGTTTTATATTTTCAAACCACAATTAGGGGCGGTCGATTTTCTTACTATCTATCAGTCTATTCTAATTGTTGTCGGCGAAATGGCAATTGGGTGCCTTGCCGGTTTTGCCGCGCAGCGGAAGTTGGTATAGTAACCTACGCCTATCAGATAAGCACGCAGACATGTGGTAGCCTTCAAAAATACGCAGAAATACCGGATTTAGTCTGGGAATAGGCTAAATCTGTTCCTTGTATTACATTTCCGTAGCACCAGAACGGATGCGCGTGTGGCATCCGAGGACAACGTGTGGACTTGCGGGACAATGTATTACATTGCAAAGACCCCAAGCAAAAACACGCAGGGTTTTTGCTTGGGTGTTTCCCCTAGATATACGGAGAGGCACTTCATGCATCAAACCCACCTAACCGAACCGCAAGGAAAATTAAAAATATGACAAATCGGGAGATTAGTGCTATATTCCAAGCTATCGGATCCCTCCTACAAATTCGCGGTGAAAATGACTTTCGGGCTCGAATTTATGAACGAGCAGCAACTATCATTGAAAAATTTCCCGATGAATTGGTTTCCAAAGATTCCCAACACAGGACACCGGGATATAACAGAGAAGCAGTAGAAAGACTTCGCGCCACCCCCGGTATAGGGAAAGCCATCGAAGACAAGACCGTTGAAATGTTGGAAACCGGACGTTGCAAATTCTATGACGAACTCACCGCAGAAATGGGAGCAGACATCCTTGAATTGCTCAATCTCCGAGGGGTTGGTGTAAAAACCGCCGGGAGGCTCTATCGAGACTATGGCGTCAAAAACCTTGATGATCTCTCGGAATTGATCGAGAGCGGACAAATGAGAAACATACAAGGTATAGGACAAAACTCGATCCGGATGATCACTGAAAGTCTGGCGTTTCAGGTAGAACAGAGGAACAAACGTCCGCTATGGCACATTTTACCCCCCACTCAAGACCTTTTCGACCATCTGACGCACTTGATAGATAGCGAAAACTGGATAAAACGTTACCAATGGACAGGTGATTTACGGCGGTATGAAGAGATATGCCACAGCGTCGCGTTGATTGTTGAATGTGAAGACGAAGGAACGTTTCAGTTTGACAGTGGTCCCGTGCCTGCGCCGCTACAAGCACTGCTGGAGCCTTTAAACACTATTAAAACGCCGCAGACCCCGATTGTTTTCAAAACAGACAGTCAAACTCAGTACCTATATGACAACGACACGTCTAAATTTTACAAAAGACCGACCGAAGAAAGTCAACACGACCGAACAGGGGACGTGCGTGACACGCTCCCTGTGATTCAATTTTATATTGATAGAGATTTTCCGGTATCTGTCTATCTATGTACTGCTGCCACATACGAGGCGACTCTTTTCCTGACAACTGCGACAGACGCGCACCTTGACGCACTTTCTGACGAAAGTTTTCTGGAGCCCCCTGGTTTTTGGCATGAAGCGCGGGACATGACGGAAGAGAAAATATACGAAAAACTTGGGCTCTCCTATATTCCAGCGGAACTTCGACAGGACGGTGCCTCGGTGGCAGCGGCAAAAGAAGGTACTTTGCCAAAACTCATTGAGTTTACCGATTTACGAGGTGACTTACACGCACATACCGATTGGAGTGATGGACGACATACCCTCGAAGATATGGTCGCAGCGGCAAAAACAGCGGGACTTGAATACTTGGCTATCACTGACCATTCTGCCTCCTCTGTCATAGCAAATGGCTTGAAGCGGCAGCGACTTCTGGAACAGGTGGAACGCGTTCGTGAATTGGATGCAGAAGTTGCGGATATCACAATCCTCGCAGGTTCTGAGGTAGATATCCGAGAGCATGGCGATCTGGATTATCGTGCTAAAACTTTAGAACAACTTGACATTGTTGTCGCAAGCGTTCATAGTCATTTCTCGCTATCGGAAGCGGAAATGACGCGGCGTATCGTTCGAGCGATCGAAAATCCTTTTGTCAACATCATCGGTCATCCGACAGGCAGACTGCTCGGACGTAGACCGATGTATCGAGTGAATCTTGAAGAGATTATTGAAGCCGCTGCGGAGAATAAAACGGTTTTGGAGATTAACGGCGCGCCGAACCGATTGGATCTTGACCCTGAATTCGTGCGTATGGCAAAAAAAGCGGGGGTACTCTTAGCAGTCAACACGGATGCGCATGCCATCGAGCAACTCGCGCACCGTCAATCCGGATTGAATGTCGCCCGGCGCGGATGGTTGACAAAAGCCGAAGTCATCAACACATACCCTCTGGAAAAATTGCGTCGGGTCTGTGGAATTGGTAATACAACGCCCAAATAATTATCTGTAGGCGGCTCTTCCGATTTCCGACTTCTCACTTCCGTATCAACAATTTCCGCGTCGTGAGGATCGAGCATGAATTGTTTACTCTAAAGCCGCGAGTTGAGTCAAATGCCAATTCGGATCCGCTAACGCTTCGTAGACAACACCACCCTCCACGTTATTAGGCATCGGAAGTCCCAGTAGATAGCAGAGCGTCGGTGCGACATCAACAACGCGAACCTGTCGCTGCAATGCGCCTCCTTGTCGGACCCCAGCACCTGAAAGAATAAATGTAGAGTGTTGCCCGCCGATACCGAAACTCACAGAGGGTAACTGCTTGCCGTGTGCACCATCGAACTCCGGTCGAAGGGCATAGACAACATCACCGACCAAATCTCCGTGTAAGTTAAACATCTCCGCATCTGCTCGTGTCACAGCCAATGTAAAGGGATGTCGTCCGGTCTTTTCGTCCTTATAGGTATGCAATGCAGCGATGAGTTCACGTTGCGTTGCTTCATAGTCCTCAGGGGCAACGATTCCATCCGGTTCACGTCCGGCTAAGTTGATAAAGATATGCACTAATCCAACATTGACTGCCCGCGTCTTTGTCCAGTCTATCGCCCGGTTTCCATCTTTAACGATGAACCCGGTTTCCTCAAGTACCTCTTCGATGTCTATGGCACGGAATTGGTTAGGTGTGCCGCCGTGGTCGGAACAGACAAGAATTACAGTATCTTCATCGGCTTGTTCCATGAGTCGTCCAATCATCTGATCCACAGATTGGTATGTTCGTCGTAATCCCTCACGACACCGGTGAATTGTTTCTGGTGCTGCGCCGCTGATTTCATCTGCTTGACTGAGGAAGAAATGGCTGGCGTAGTCCGGGGCATGGCTTTCTACCATTAGAACATCCCAATCGTTGTTTTCGGAAACCAGATACGTTGCGACATCCGCGAGCCGTTGATGGTGATAGTCAAGCACCTCGAAATAGGTCTCATCGTCCATTTGTCCGAGTGCATCACGCGCCGGATTTTGAAGGAATGAACCGATTTCAGTGTCAATTGTGGTGGCGATTGTATCTGGAACGGTGTACCCTTTTCTGGGCCAAATTTGTGGGACGAAGAGTTCAAAAGCGTCTGCCGTTTCGGTGAGCGTCACGAGTTTCATTCGCACGTAACCTTCCACATCAGCCGCATCAATTTCAAAAGTATCCAGCCACCACTCGCTCCATTCACCGACCCCCAGATCCGCAACGGCATCGTCTCCAGACCGACTCCGACAGATCCGCACTCGATCATAACCTTTATCGCCAGAGGCGTAAATCAACCCGTAAAACGGTTTGGGAATACGTGTTTCATCGGAAGCCTCACCTTCGGAATAGATGGAGGGCATCACATCTTCTCTGCCACGCGCCAAGGGTCGAATTGTGAGGACGACCTCCCGCGCTGGTTCCGTGGAATCGGGCAAAGCCGCCCATTCCCCATCTTCAATCGGTTCAATAGTGACGGGATCAATGTGCTGAACCCCCTGTAAGGCACTCGGATCAAGCGTCTCAGGGTCCCGCTGTCCCCCGATAGGACGTGCCGCCCATTTTCCTGCGACAAAGAGATGATACCCAGCAACCTGATGGTGGTTCGAGACCCCTGGGCCCGTCCCTTCAACCTGAATGCCCGTCGTGACGGTGGGGGGCCAAGACATTTCCCATTTCACCAGAATCGGTTTCCCACCTACCCGTTCTACGAGGTTCCAGAGGTATTCGGATTGACACAAGCCGGTATTAATACCCCACACCGTTTTATCAAGGCGATCTCCTACGGCACGGATGTTAAAGTCCATCACCTTATGTGTACCGGGCCATGAACCCGTAGAGAGTGCCGTCCACCCTGGCGGTGTCAATGTCGGAAATACCCCGATCATGGGTCGGTAAACGCCTGTTTGCAGCAATTTCGCCATATTCGGGGTGTGTCCCCAATCAATCATATTCTTGACCAGTTCCATGCTCGCGCCATCCATCCCGATAATAATTGCCCGTTTTGCAGGAGCGAGTTGTGCACGTTTTGCCATAAAAACTCCTTTTATTTAACGCTCTCCCCAACCTCAAAGGTTGGGAATTCATTCTGCAAGGTTCAGCAACTTTCAGGGGTTATCCCTACAAAGGACCCCCCACCAACGCTGGCAAGGTGTTTTTGGTGAGGTGTTTCCCCTAGTATCCTCGCCTTCCCGTAATGTTGAAATAATTGTGAACTTTACCATATTATGCCCAAAACGACTTAATCAACGATACGATCGCTGCGAGTGCCGAGCCCAACGCTATCCAAATAGCAGTCTTTACGTCTTGGTTCGATGTTGCTTCCTGTCTTCCTTCAAATTTACCCCGAATCCATCTAACATCACCGTGAAGATTAGTTACGTCTTTTTCTACAGCTGCTAACCTACTATTTAGTCTCTCGTTCACTTGTTCCATTCTGCCTTCTACGCGTTCTATTTTGTCTTCCACGCGCTCTATTTTGTCTTCTATGCGTTCGGTCGTGCGCTTGAGGTCCGTAATGGCACTTAATACTCGTTCTCTGAAATCTTGCTCCGACATGTTTTCGTCCTCCTTTACTGTGTCTATTATCGCATAGAAAACAGAAAAAGTCAAATCTGTCTGTTATGGGACACGTTGAATATAGATGTCGTAATCTGCCCCGCGCGCATCGCTCCAGACGACGATTGCCGCATCACCATCTGTAGATACAGCTTGGGGGGTAATTTGCTCTTTCGGTGCCTGACAGACAGGGATACCGTTGGTTTCCCAAAACGGCTTCCCATCGGCATCAAGCCGTTGCACGTAGATTGCATCCTCTGTCGAATCCCCGAAATCTTCGCGATAATCCAGCCAATAGACGATAACTTCTCCAACCTTACCAGTCGGAACAAGTTGGGGGAGACGTTGAACCCCTGCCCCGGTGCAAACAGGCACACCCGCCTCTTGGAACTGCGAATCTTCGTCGATCCACAACCTCTCGCCATTTCCGTTGATACGTTGGGCATAGATGTCCGCGAAAATATCTCGCTCGTCCCACCATGCGACGATGAAACCGCCACTCCCGTCAGGAACACAATAGGGTTGTTGTTGGTTGATAGGCAATTCACAGATTGGAATGCCGTCCTTTTCCCATAGGACGTGTCCTTCAGCGGTTATGCGTTGCGCGTATAGTTGCGCAGTCGTATAAAAATTCGGGTCATTGCGATAGTCCGACCAGACGAAGAATACACCGCCACTCGCATCGTTAACAGCAACCGGCGCGCCTTGGTTCCCGGTCGCGGTACAGACGGGAACTGGCTCCTCGGCGGAATCCCACATCTGATGCCCCTCTGCTGACAACCGTTGTGCGAAAATGTTCCAGTCTGGAGTGCTGATGTCCCACCATGCGAAAATAGCACCCCCTTGTCCATCGGCGACGAGAACCGGATCATACTGATCACCATTGCCTCTATAAACAGGCACACCGTTCGCTTCCCACAATGGGTTTCCAGCGCTGTCGATTCTTTGGGCGTAAATATCTTGATTTCCGTTCCGCCAATCCTCCCATACAACAATTACGCCCCCTTTACCGTCAGCGATAGCATTCAAATCATCTTGCAACGTAGGATGCGTACAGACAGGTATACCTTCGGGATCCCACACTTTGTTTCCGTTACCGTCAATACGCTGTGCGTAACTGTCCTGATTACCGTGACGGGTATCCCCCCAAACGAGGATGGCGCCTCCCTCGTTATCGTTGACAATGAGGGGCCAACTTTGCGAAGACGGTAGATCACAAATTGGGATACCATCCACCTCCCACTGAACGTCACCGGTCGCGCTGATGCGTTGTGCAAAAATATCACGGTTCGCGTGCCGGGCATCACTCCACGCCACGATAGCACCCCCTTGCCCGTCCGTAACGAGGACAGGAAAGTGTTGTTCATTCTGTGCTGTGCATAATGGAAGATTTTCTGTCGCTGAGGATGACCATTCCGCGCTTGCCGCGTCTATTACAATAAGCACAGAAAGGAGAGTGAAAAGATTTTTAATTTGTGGACTCCATTTCATTCTTTTCCTGAAACCAAACTTGTAGCTTGCAACAACGGCGCAAGCGGGTCTACGGAGACGCACTTCAGTCATCAAACCCATCTGACCGAACCGCAAGGTATAATTAAAAATCGGTTCCGCTTCGACTGGGTTCGGGAATTTTGACGTTCCTTTCCTTAAACCAAACCTATAGTCTGCAACAACGGCGCAGGGTTTTTGATAGAGGTCTTTGCTTGGGGTTTTTGATAGGGTGTTTCTGCGTATTTCTTCAGATTTGAGAACGACACGTCAAAGTTCCAAACACACGGCGTTCAACCGCAAGGAAAAATTAAAAATCAGATGAGTAACTCGTCTCCGATTGGAAAGAACTGGTCGGCGATTTGTTGTAAATCCATGGAGGTATTATGCTCAAAAGCGACGACCTCCACACGCTTATTCTGTTGTTTGATAAGCTCAGCAAGCGGACAAAAATCGCCATCACCGCTTGCCAAAATGACGACATCCAATGAACCGAGCATTGAAACGACATCCACTGCAATGCCGACATCCCAATCCCCCTTTGCAGACCCGTCGCCGCGCAGACGCAAGTCTTTGCTCTTA
The DNA here is from genome assembly GCA_009839745.1 of Candidatus Poribacteria bacterium. NCBI lineage: Bacteria > Candidatus Poribacteria > Candidatus Poribacteria bacterium. The sequence goes on along the minus strand of VXPE01000134.1, from coordinate 10,416 downwards.
ATCGTATAACCGTTGTGCTCAAGAAGGGACAGGAAACTGGATTGGTTGATTTCGGGTATCTGGACGACATAGGCGTAGGCTACCATGAGATACCGGGGTCCGACGATCAGATCGAGGAGTTTGATATAATCGACCCTGCGTCCAAATCGATCCTTAGCGGCATAAAACATGTTTTGGACATCAACAAACACACCAACACGGGGTTGCTCCGTCGTTAGATTGTAGGGACCCTGACCTTCCACGGCTTCTTGCGTATCCAGATAAGCGAGCGTTTGACGAATCTGATTCAAGGCACCGCGTGCCGCCTGATGGCTGTTTTCCAGAATATCGAAATGGTTGTCAAGCGTTGTTTGAAAGTCTTCGAGGCCTTGATGCCCTTTGTAGACTGCCTCCTCAACCAACTTGAGATCGGTAGTGAAGTTCTCCTTGGCTGCCTTAATCTGTTCATATTCTCTGAGTTGTTCTGTCATCTGGTCCTTTTCAGCAAGGAGGCGTTCATGTTCGGCGGTAAGGTGTTGTAGTTCAGCGGTGTCTTCAATATATTGTGCAACCTGTTCACGAAGTATGTGATTTTCCTGTTCAAGAGCCTTCAATCGTTTTTCGTTTCCATGAACTTCCTCTGCTTTCGTTTTTAATCCCTTGTTTTCCTCTAATAGAAGGGCGCGTTGTTGCTCTAACCGGTTATGTTTTTGCTCAAGCGAGGTATAGTCTGCTTTCGAATCCGCCAGTTGTCGTTCAAGATGCTCAAGGTCTTGGTCAGATGCGTCTGCGTGTTGCAGTCCACTTTCCGGGTCGTAAATGGGCTGAGCTTCGATGCTTTCCATTGGATCCATAGCATGGACGTTTCCGCTTCCATTTGTATGCGCCACTTCTATAGATTCGTATGTTGTGTTGAGGAGTTTATAGCCGTGTTCAACGACTGCGGTCCGCTGGTCAGTGAGAAGTGCCCAGACGACTTCGCCAAAATCGCCGCCTTCTATGAGGACATCAGACGTTTTGAAAAACGTTTCGATTTCCGAGATTTCCATATACCCGACTCGGGAGATCGCAGCTTGTGCTTTTTCAGTAAGAAATTGGCCGACTAATGAAGTTTCTGGATTTTTTAGTTCAGATTTTGTTGTGCCAACGACCTCCAAAAACACATCGGCTAAATTTACGAGTAATTCTCGTCTTGATAAGGCATACAACCGGTCCACATCGAGAACGATGCCAGTAGAGGCACTCAATTGAAAAATTTCTCTTTCATTTAAAAGTAGGTCGAGAAACCACGTGAGTTGGTCGCGCTGTATATGAAATCTTAGGTCTGGATTTGACATTATTATACTCCGATTTTTAATTTTACCTTATTAAAAATTAAATTTTGATAATTTTTTCCTGTCCTTTCTTGACACCGCGCGTTGCATTGCGTGTGTCAACAATCAGTTGGGCATGTGTGACGAGCCAGTTGTAGTCTATAGCAGTATGATCGGTTAGGACGACAACACAATCAACACTTTCTACAAGAGCTGCTGTTAGCGGTTCTGAGTGATAGATTTCTGTATCATCAAGAGACAAGTCTTTTATATAGGGGTCATGATATAGGAATTCCGCTTTTTTGTCAAGAATTAAACGAATTACTTCAAGTGCGGGCGATTCGCGAATGTCGCCGATGTCCTTTTTATAAGCGATTCCTAAGATTAATAGTTTCGCTCCATTCAAGGGTTTACGTTGAAGATTCAGGGCGTGGATGATTTTGTCTAACACGTATTTCGGCATCTCACTGTTAATTTCGGTAGCGAGCTCAATAAATCGAGCGTGATACTGATACATCTGTGCTTTCCAAGAGAGATAATGCGGGTCAATTGGAATACAGTGTCCACCCAGCCCGGGACCTGGATAGAACGGCATAAATCCGAACGGTTTTGTCGCAGCGGCATCAATGATTTCCCACACATCAAGCTCCATCCGGTCACAGATAAGCGCGACCTCATTAATTAAGCCGATGTTGACACTCCGAAACGTGTTTTCTAAGAGTTTGACCATCTCTGCTGTCCGGGGTGAAGAGACTGTGTGTGTTTTATGAATGAACTGTGCGTAGAAGGTTTTCGCGACGTGGGTGCATTGCGGCGTGACACCTCCGATAATTTTAGGGGTGTTTGTCACGGAGTAGGTACTATTCCCCGGCTCGATCCGTTCCGGTGAGTAGGCGAGATAGAAATCACGTCCTACTTGTAGGGTGCCAGGAAACTGGGCGTTGAGTTCGGGCAATACAACCTCTGCGGTAGTGCCGGGGTAGGTGGTGCTTTCGAGGATAATCAGTTGTTCGGGGTGGAGGTATTGCGCAATTTGCTGAACTGCAGCGATGATAAACTGCATGTCGGGGGTTCGGTTTTCCCCCAGAGGGGTCGGCACACAGATATTAACTGTGTCCAATTCGCGTAGCACAGAAAAGTCTGTCGTTACCTGCAGCTGCTCGGACGCAATAAGGGGGACGAGCACTGCGTTGGTCGCATCAGGAACGTCGGAGATGCCCTGTTTCAACCGTTCTATTTTTTCTGAACAGATATCGATGCCTGTAACTCGGAATCCTGCACTCGCAATCGCAACGGCAAGCGGCAGTCCGACATATCCAAGCCCGATAACACCCGAGCGAGCCGTCCGGGTTTCTATTTTTCCAAGAATCATCTTTTAATTTTACCTTGCGGTTCGGTCAGGTGGATTTGATGGATGAAGTGCCTCTCCGTATATCCGCCCTCCATTACATTACGGGCTACAGTTTCAGTTTTTCATTCTAATTTTCTATAAGCCAACGCGTTGCTGTGTAAAGGTTTGTGAAGATCCTATCAGGACGATGTCCGTTCTGATCCGCACGCCGACACGGTTTCGTCCGAATGTAGTGGTAATAACTCTCCTGTCCAAGTCCTGTTAAAACGAGAAATGCTGTGGCACCGACACGCTGTCCTACCTCAATATCTGTGGTCCAATCACCAATCAAATAGGCATTTTCCAGTTCAATGTTGTGTTCACGGGCAGCGCGCATTAACATACCCGGCTTCGGTTTGCGACACTCACATCCGGCATCGGGATGGTGTGGACAGTAATAAACGGCATCAATTGTTCCACCTGATTTTCTAATTTCGGCAACCATTCGTGAGTGAATATCCGCTAAATCTTCCTCTGAATAGAGGCCTCTCCCGATTCCTGATTGATTGGTTACCACAATAATTCGATAACCGCCTTCTGTTAATTCTCGGATCGCTTTCCGGGAATTCGGAATGAAGGTGAATTCTGCCCATTTCCGGACGTAGCCTTTATTGGGTGGATTCCGGTTGATAACACCATCTCTATCGAGAAAAATAGTCTTCATCTTTTTAATCTTTCCTTGCGGAGAAATGACATCATTTTGAATCTTTAACGCACATTCCTTAAATCCGCCTGCGCCGTTGTTGCAGGCTACGGGTCTGGTAGAAAGTTGTAAAGTGTTCTAAAATCTGTAAAGTTGCTAAGGCGTCTCTTGAAACTCGCAAACTTTAGCACACTTCGCAACCTTGAAACTTTCGTCGCGATTTAAGGTAAAATTAAAAAGCCTTGATAGTGTACAGCAGTTCCTGTGGTGTAACGGTCGCACACCCCATCTTACCGACGGCTATCCCACCTGCAAGGTTAGACAGCACCGCAGCACTACGAAATTCAGCACCGGCTGCGAGCGCGAGTGTGAAAGCGGCAACAACCGTGTCCCCTGCCCCTGTAACATCTGTCACACTGTTTGAGTGGGGTGGGAGATGCTCTGCTTTTACGATACTATCTGCCGAACGGTGAAACAGAGACATACCCTTCGCATCGCGGGTAATTAGCAACGCCTTAAGGGACAATCTGTCCAGAATTTTCTCACCAACAGCGACGAGATCGGACATATCCGTGATTTCTTCATGGACAGCAGCACTTGCTTCCTTGTGGTTCGGCGTAACGGCGGTTACACCTTTATAGTGCCAGAAGTTGTTTTGCTTCGGATCGACGATGATGGGGATACCGTAAGATTTGGCGTGTTTCATAACATCCTTGATGAGCTGAGGCGTGACGACCCCTTTATCGTAGTCAGCAAAGATAATTGCATCGCTTGTTGGCAGCTGCGCAGCGATAGTGTTCAGTAGGTGTTCTCGTATCTGCGGCGAGATTTCCTGTTTGGATTCCCTGTCAATACGGAGCAGGTGATGTCCCGAATCCCGTTCCCGATCTGGGAAGGGCATGGCGCCACGGGCAATGACGCGTGTTTTTGTGCTTGTCGGTCGCTGCGGATCCGCATAGACCCCGGTCGTAACGAGATTCGTTTCGGTTAGCATCTGGACTAACTTTTCGCCTTCCCTGTCCTCACCGATGACCCCGACCAGCGTTGCGTTGCCGCCTAAGCTGGCAACATTTTGGGCGACATTCGCTGCGCCACCACATCCGGTCTTCTCTGTCGTCGTTTCAAACACTGGAACAGGGGCTTCTGGCGAAATTCGTTTCACATCCCCCCAGACATATCTGTCCAAGATGACATCACCGATAATCACGACCCGCTTGCCTTGAAGTTGTTCAAAAACGGCTTTTAAGTTCACACCATTATATTAGCATAAATCCGCAGGTTAAAGCAATACACATTCTTTGTAATTGTAGATTTCACGATAAAGATAAATTTGCATCACGCAGTCAAATATGTTATCATATATAATGTAAATCCGAACCAAGAAAAAAGCACTTCGAAAATGTTACACTTCCACCAATTTATTTTTTTCTAACAGAACACCAGTTCCAAAAATGCTCCGAAAAGCAGACGGACCCTAAGGTTAGAGATACTGACTGCTGACCCTGCAATGTTACACTGGTGTAACATTTTAAGGCATTGACAATGGTGAAACCTATAAATAAGTAGATCTCTTTGTAGCATAAACTTTTAGTTTGTGCAAGTCCGAAATCTACCATAATCAACCCAAAACGCAAGGATGACTTCATTTGGCACGCTTAGAAGAACTCCAACCAGGTACTATTGTTAAAGGTGTATTACCCAACCAACACGTAACAGTCGTCGTCGTGCATTGGCGACGTGATGCCGCAATTGACCTTTTTTTCACAGATTCGGCTGGCAATCCGGGTGCCCAACTTCTTTTTCGTAGTAAGGAATCCGACCTTGAAATTGTCACTGCCGGTCTCCCTTGGAGCTTTGACGGAGATGGCGAAACGTTTCGACTCGTTTCTGAGGCACATCGTATTCGATTAGCACATCTATTTGACCCGTTACTTGCGGTGCATGCTTCGCAGGTTGAACCGTTACCCCACCAGATTACTGCAGTCTATGAAGATATGCTGCCCCGGCAGCCTTTGCGTTACCTTCTCGCAGACGATCCGGGTGCTGGGAAGACGATTATGACGGGGCTGTATCTTAAGGAACTCCTTGTGCGAGGTGATTTAAAACGATGCCTGATTGTATGTCCGGGTAACCTTGTGGAGCAGTGGCAGGTAGAACTCTATCAACGCTTTCACCTACCATTTGAGATTTTCACCCGCGAAAAATTTAATACCCCTCGTACTGGAAACCTGTTTCAGGAAGAAGATTTCCTTATCTGTCGGCTCGATCAACTCAGCCGAGATGACGCGTATCAAGAGAAATTGAAAGAAACCCACTGGGATATTATCGTCTGCGATGAAGCACACAAAATGTCGGCTTCAGCCACTGGCACGAAAATAAGCACTACAGCACGCTATAGACTCGGACAATTGCTTGGAAAACTCACACGCCACTTTCTCTTGCTCACCGCAACACCCCATAACGGTAAAGAGGCAGATTTCCAACTCTTTATGGCATTGCTGGATGAAGACCGTTTTGAGGGACGTTTCCGAGATGGTGTTCACGCTGTGGATACTTCTGATTTGATGCGCCGAATGGTGAAAGAAGATTTATTGAAATTTGATGGCACACGGTTATTCCCGGAACGCTATGCCTATACGATTAACTATGAACTCTCTGAACTGGAGAAGTCTCTATACGATGAAGTGACAGCGTATGTCCGTAAGGAAATGAATCGCGCTGACTTAATCAGAGGACAACGCGGTAACAGAATCGGTTTTGCACTCACGATTTTACAGCGAAGGCTTGCCTCCTCACCAGAGGCGATTTACCGCTCGATTCAACGTCGCAGGGCGCGTTTAGAGGCACTCCTGCAAGAAATGATACAGAACCGTAATGTTGATTTAGAAAATCAGGCAGGATTGACTGAGATTCCGATAAACACTGGAGAAGCAGATGAGTTCTATGATGAAACACCCGCTGAAGAAGTAGAAGCAAAAGAGGAAGAAGTCGTTGCTCGTGCTTCAGCCGCTGGGACGATTACTGAATTGCGATCAGAAATTCAGACCCTGCAACACTTAGAGACACTTGCCCAAAGGGTTCGACAAAGCGATACGGATCGGAAATGGGAAGAATTGTCCAATCTTCTACAGGGTGAAAGCGATGCCGATGCTGCTCAAGAACTGTTTGACTCACAAGGACACCGCCGCAAACTCATTATTTTCACAGAGCATCGGGACACACTCCACTATTTGACAGAGCGTATCCAAACATTGATTGGCGATACCGAGGCTATTGCTACAATTCATGGAAGTATGCGATGGGAAGAACGGAGAAAAGTACAAGAGGCGTTCATGCAAGATGCCAAGGTCCAGATTCTGGTCGCGACAGATGCCGCAGGTGAAGGTATCAACTTACAGCGTGCACATTTGATGGTGAATTACGATCTCCCTTGGAATCCAAATCGCATTGAGCAGCGGTTCGGGCGTATTCACCGAATCGGGCAGACAGAAGTGTGTAATCTCTGGAATCTCGTCGCATCAAAAACTCGTGAGGGTGAAGTGTTCAACACACTGCTTTATAAACTTGGACAGCAACGCGATGCCTTGGGCGGAGCTGTTTTTGACGTGCTCGGCAAATGTTTCACGGACACATCGCTCCGAAATCTTCTCATTGAAGCCATCCGTGAAGGCGATAAACCTGAAGTCAAAGCGCGCCTGACAGAAGTCATTGATGGCATGATAAACCAAGGGCACCTACAAGCATTGATTGATGAAAATGTTTTGACTCATGGAATAATGGACACCACTCGCCTTGGTAATATCCGTGAAGAAATGGAACGTGCGGAAGCCCGCCGTTTGCAACCGCACTTTATAGCATCCTTTTTCCGCGAGGCGTTTTCACGACTCCAAGGAAGGTTATCTGAACGCGAACCGGGACGCTATGAAATTCGTCATGTCCCCGGGGGTATCTATAATCGCGGTTTAGGGACCGGTAAGCCTATATTAGGTCAATATGATCGGATTACGTTTGAAAAGGATAAGGTGAACATTCAAGGAAAACCGCTCGCCGAGTTCGTTTGCCCTGGGCATCCACTGCTTGATGCGGCATTAAGTGCAACGTTAGAACGTCATCGGAACTTGCTTAAACAAGGAACCGTTTTGGTTGATTCAGATGAACGGAGCGACGAGGTTCGGGTCCTATTTTACCTTGAACATACGATTCAAGATGGGCGGATGCGTAGTGATGGAAGCCAACAAGTTGTCTCACGACAGATGCAATTCGTGGAAATCAACAGCGACAAAACGGTTAGCACGCCCGGATATGCTCCGTATCTTGATTACCGCCCGATAGACGAGGATGAATGGTCAGCGGTTGAACCTCTATTGGAAGCGGATTGGCTAAGCGCGGATTTGGAATCAGAAATTAAGGATTATGCTGTGGAACGCCTCGTTCCAGGGCACCTCGATGAAGTGAAAGAACACAGAGAGACTCTTGTCGAGAAAACAATGCGCGCAGTCAAGGAACGGCTTACAAAAGAGATTCACTATTGGGACAATCGGGCTTATGAATTAAGACTGCAGGAGGAATCTGGAAACAGGATGGCGAGCCTCAACGCAGCACAAGCGCGGCAACGCGCCGATGAGTTACAGGCACGACTCGAAAAGCGAATGGAGGAGTTAGAATTAGAACGCCACATCTCGCCACTGTCACCCGTTGTTATTGGTGGAGCACTTGTCATTCCGCAGCGTTTATTAGATACTTGCCTCGATCCTGAACCTCCCGTGCCCGTTACATTCTCACAAGCCGACAGAGAACGAATTGATAGACTCGCAGTTGCCGCTGTGATGGAAACAGAATGCAAACTTGGACGGAAGCCGAAAGAGATGCCTCATGAAAACCCGGGCTACGATATTGAGTCCAGAGATCCGAACACCAATCAGTTGCTGTTCATTGAAGTGAAAGGAAAATCTCCCAATTCCCCGACTGTTACTGTCTCCAAAACACAGATTTTCACCGCATTCAACAAGCCAGAGAGTTTTATCCTTGCCATTATTGAAGTAGACGGTGAAGAAGCAAAAGAACCTCGTTATATTCGACAACCGTTTGAAAAAGAACCAGACTTCAGTGCGACGAGTATAAATTATGACCTCAATAAACTGCTTGCTCGTTCTGAACCACCAAGTTAATCGGTGGATGAGACAACCGCTTGTAGCGTAAACTTTTAGTTTGCGCACGCGTAGTCTCCACAATCTAACGAGTATGTAAATATACTGGCAATTACCTGTCTGAATCGCGGATTGACGCGGATGGCACGGATTACGCGGATTTTGCCTTGCTCCTATCAAGTCAATACCTGAGGAAGCATCGGTGTTAGAAAATTGCCAACTATAGGGGTCAATTTAGAAGGAGAGGCCAATGGATAACGAATTTATCTCAATCATGACAGAGCGCATCGTGCGCGACTTCGACCCTTTGCAGATTATCCTCTTCGGTTCACAGGCACGAGGCGACGCAGATCGCGATAGCGACATAGATCTGCTCGTGGTTTTCGCGGAACTCACGGATAAACGGAAAACCGCCATTGACCTTGAGGATGCACTATCTGATGTGCCCGTGGCAAAGGACATCATTGTATCCACACCGGAAGAGCTTGAACGCAGCCGCACCCGGATCGGGTCAGTGCTGCGGTATGCCCAGCAGGAGGGTAAAGTCCTGTGGAAGAACTGGAATGTAGATGCATACCGCAATATACCCAGCAAGGAGGTAAACTCCGCCATGCAAACCACTGATCGACTCACAGACACCGCTCGCTGGCTCCGCTATGCGGAGGAAGACTTAACAACAGCTGAAACCCTTTTAAGGCAACGACACGTTCCGCCTCGCCAAGCGTGTTGGTTCGCCCAACAAGCCGCCGAAAAGGCACTTAAAGCAGCATTAATTTTCTTACAGATCGATTTTCGGAGAACGCATGACTTGAATGTTCTACGGGATCTGTTGCCTGAGAATTGGAAACCCCTCAAAACCGCGCTGCCAAACTTTCGGGACTTAAACAGATGGGCGGTCCAAGCCCGCTACCCGGAGACCGCACAAGAAGCCACGGAAACAGACGCATCCACGGCCGTTGAACATGCCCGCGCCGTCTGGACCTCCGTATCGACTGAACTCACACAACACGGTTTTCTTATGGAGAAGACTTCTTTTAGATGATATCCTTTTCACTCATGGATAGGGGCATTTAGTTTTCCTGTAGGAGGGACCTTCGATTCCCGATACATCCCTATAGAAGCGAATGTTTTGCTTGGGTGTTTCTTCCGATTTCCTTAGATCGCGATGCCTTCGCGAAAATACTCAAAAAACCGACAATTAAATGACTCTGCATGTAGAAATTACCTATACATATACTAATTAACGAGTGAAATCCATTTAAAAAGATTAGTAACCTATATCTGTAAAGGAGAATGAATGACCACAGTAAAACGGTCCGAATCCGAGAGTGAAATCAGCAAAGTTCGAGAAAAGATCCAAGAAATAGAAGATAAGACTCTAGGCGGAAACTATATTTTCCGTGGCGAGCCTAAATGCTATACAGAAGTTTCCTCAGGCCTTTGGAGAGGGTACCGACAAATATTGCGTGATGATCTTGATATTGAACGTATTCAGAGGGAAATAGTGATAAACCATGCAAGACAACATCTTGCAGGATCCATTGACAATAATGATTTGGGATTTGGGCACAGTGCTTTACAAATTCTAATCCAACTTCAGCATTATGGTGGAAAAACCAATCTGATAGATTTTACGACTGACGTTCGCGTGGCACTTTTTTTTGCTTGCGACGGCTTTCATGATGAGGTAGGTAGGGTTATCCTGCGAAAAAGAGAAGATATCGAAGGATTAGTCGAAAGCCCGTGGGAACCTAATGAACCGATGCATCGCGTCGTCGCCCAAAGTAGTATATTCGTCAGACCTAACAAAGGCTATCTTACCCCTGATCCAGATAGTATAGTTGAGATCCCGGATGCGCTAAAAGTTCCTATTTTAAAATATTTACAAAAATAACGTGAGTTTGATAAAAGTTTAGTCTTTAGAAAAGCACGGGTAAATCGTTG
>VXPE01000133.1 GCA_009839745.1 Candidatus Poribacteria bacterium | reverse complement strand
GCAGTAACATAACACATATAAAAATATTACCGAATTAAATTATGAAACTTCATCAGGTTGTGGGTGCTATCACCTGTGCCTCGCTCAAATGTCAAAAACTTCATACTGGTCTGTCTCCAATTCTCAATTGACTGCAACTCTCAAAATATGCTATAATTCTATGTCAGGCACAGATAAACCTATAACTCTGAGGTGCGGTTGAATGTTCAGTGCCAATTTGCGGAGACCAGCGTATTTGGCTTTTTACACTCTGTTTTTTGGGGTGATAGTCCCGTTTACTGCTTTCGCGGAAGAGGGTGCTGCGCCTGTGCAATTGGAGAAAATTGTTGTAACACCCAGTCGTTTTACGATTTATGATGGAGCGTCGGCGAAAATCTCACTCTCTAAACAGGAGATTGAGCGGTTTCCACTCATTGATAACGACGTAATGCGGGCAGGTCATATCTTTCCAGGGGTGGCTTCAAGCGATTATAGCACGCGGTTCAGTGTGCGAGGTGGAGAGAAAGACGATATTTCAGTGAGATTAGATGGGATGGAACTCTATAATCCGTATCATCTCCAAGACTTCGGGGGTGCGATCTCACTGATAGGTTTAGGTCTCATTCAGAACACCAATCTATTGATAGGTGGGTTTCCCGCGGAGTACGGCGAAAAGATGTCCGGTGTGTTTGACATCACAACGAGGACGCCAAACACTGAGAAATTCTCTGCTAATTTTGGTGTGGACTTAATTAACGCAACCGCTACGCTGGAGGGACCTCTTTCAAAAAAAGGGAGTTGGCTCCTATCCGCCCGCCGTGGGTATATTGATCTGATTCTCATGCTCATGGATATCGATGAGAACTATAAACCGCAATACGCCGACATCTATAGTAAATTAACGTATCAAGTTACACCAAAAGATACAGTTACACTCAATGGTTTATACGGTTGGGATACGAATCGGATTCGTGTAGACGACATAGACAACAATTTAGATTCCCGATACGACAATTCGACAACTTGGGCAAAGTGGCGGCATCTTTTTGCGGATTCATATTGGACAGACCTTTTCGTTTTCGCTGGCACCTCCAATCAGGATAGAACAACAGGGAAAGAAGATATCGATAATCGCAATTTCGGGTTCTTCGGCACAAAAGCGGAGCTTACAGCAAATCTTTTTGACAAACACACCCTCCGCAGTGGCGCTACGTGGCGTTGGTTGACTGCGAAGTATCAATATGATGTTCAGGAACGGCAAGCGGGCGTAAACGTCTACAAACCAATTCTCGCGAATATTGACGATAAGGGGAGCGAATTCAATCTATTTCTCCAAGATGAGTGGCAACTCCATTCCAAACTTGCACTCAATGTCGGGGGACATTACCTCTACCAGCATTATCGGGAGGAAGGGATTCAGCGGTATGAAATTGGACCGCGAGTCGCACTTGCCATGAAACCGTTGAAGGATCTCGTTTTACGGGGGGCTTGGGGTATTTATCACCAACCCGTCCACCTGATGGGAATTCCCGTGGAAGATGGGATTAAAAGGGTCGGTCGCGCGGAGCAAGCCGTGCATTACATCCTCGGGGTTGAATATACGCCTGTTGATAGCTTCTTGGTGCGTGTTGAAGGCTATTACAATACTTTTGATAATCTTGTTGGACGAATCCGTGAGTTTGGAAGGCAGAATCAGGTTTTTAATTCGCCTGAATCCGGTGATGCGAGAGGCGTTGATGTGTTCATGACCCATGTCGTCTCACAGCGTTTGACGTGGACACTCGGTTATGCGTTTGGTATCGCAGAAGAGATCGCGAATGGAACAAAACGCTTCCGTCAGCACGATCGGCGGCACTCTTTCGCTGTTAGCAGCAATTATCAGTTCGCTCCAACATGGTATCTCTATCTGAGTTGGCGTTTTTATACAGGTGAGCCGAGAACCCCTCTCATTCACAAGGAAGTTCGGTTACCTGACGGGGGTATTGTCTGTGATCGGCAGTTTGGTGAGATACACTCGGCACGGATGCCCGCCTACCACAGTCTCGATTTTCGGATTACCAAGCGGAGTCCGTATCGACGCTGGGAGTTGTCTTGGTATTTTCAAATATTGAACCTGTATAACCATAGCAATCTGGACCAGTATGCTTTTAGTCAATTACGCGATGAAGGGACAGACGATGTTAAAGGGACAGACGCTATTATCGGATGCGCGATTGAAGAAGAGCCTCTCTTCCCGATTGTCCCTACATTAGGGGTTACGGTAACATTCTGAGCATAGGCACCTGTGGTTTTGACTATAAAATTGATAACCGATACCTATTAAAAATGTTCAATCATATCCAAAAAGCAGTAAAAAGGATCTGGCGACGGTATCTCGGAGATTTGCGAGATCGGAAGTTGCCGAAAGTGGCACCCAGCGTAGCGGAGGCGATTCTTCCGTTAGAGACGGACGCGTATGCTATTGCGCCGAATCAGCTGAAGGACATGATGGGCAGTGACACTTCCTTCGTTTTATTGGATGTTCGGGAAGAATGGGAATATCAGATGGTTCATCTTGAAGGGGCTGTATGGATCCCGTTCGGAGAATTGCCAAGGCGTTGTCACGAAATTACCCCAGGGGTAGAGGTCGTGGTTTATTGTCACTGGGGTATGCGTAGTCTCGACGCAGCTTTTCTTTTGCAACAGCTCGGTTTCAAATCGGTGAAGAGTTTGATCGGGGGTATCGATCGGTGGGCACGGGAAATAGACCCACACATGCAGCGGTATTAATCTGTTTTGAAGTCCTGGCTCTGAAGACCGTATTTCTGCATCCGGTGCTGAAGTTTACGTCGCGAAATCCCCAAGAGTTTTGCCGCTTGAATCTGTGTCCCATTGCTTTTTGCTAACGCACTACACACGTATTCCTTGATAATTTCATCAAGCGAAACCCCTTCCTCAGGGATGTCAAATTCAACGTCGGTGGCTGGAAGCGAGGTGTCTAAAATCTCCGGGGGCAATTCATCTTTATCAATCACTTCATTTTCTGAAAGCACAAAAATACGACGCAGATAATTTTCTAATTGCCGGATGTTGCCGGGCCAGTGATACCGCCTGAGCATAGACATTGCCTGCGGTGTAACCTGTTTGGGGAGTGCCTCTATGTATTCACTGCTGAACTTCTGGATGAGGAAATTCACGAGCAATGGAATGTCCTCTGGATGCTCTCGAAGGGGTGGAACATGGAGCGGGATCACGTTGAGACGAAAATAGAGGTCTTCGCGAAACGCACTGTTTCGGACCTCTTGGATAAGATTTTTGTTCGTTGCAGCAACCACACAGACATCCACTTTAATGTTCCGAGTCCCCCCGATGCGCCGTATCTCCCGTTCCTCTAAGACGTGCAACAATTTACTCTGTGTTTGGATCGGCAGATCCCCGATCTCATCAAGAAAGAGGACCCCTTCGTTTGCCACCTCAAAAAGCCCCTTCTTTTGATGCGACGCGTCTGTAAACGCTCCCTTTTCATGTCCAAACAATTCACTTTCAATGAGGGTATCAGGGATCGCCCCACAGTTAATCGAGATGAAGGGTTTGTTTTTTCGGGGACCGTGCTTGTGAAGGGCACGCGCGATAAGACTTTTTCCAGAGCCGGTTTCGCCTGTGATGAGGACTTGTGTAACACCCCGGTGCAAAATCCGAGTCATGTCTTTGAAAAGTTCCTGCATTTTTTCACTATCACCCACGATTTCATCAATCTGAATTTCCGGTGTTGTGTCATCGTTTTCGGCTTCGATGCTTCGGAGCGCGCCGCGGGTTTGCAGGGCGTGTTTCACTTCCCGTTTCAGCACCTCAATTTGAATCGGTTTCTCAAGATAGTAAAACGCCCCCTCGTGTGCGACAAGATTCACGGCATCGTTGAGTTCCGCAAACGCTGTCATGATAAGCACAGGTAGGTCTGGATCGGTCCGTTTTATTTCCCGAAGTAGATCCCTTCCCTCAAATCGGGAGGACATCCACATATCACTGATAACGAGGTCAAACATCTGTTTTTCTAAGCTACCCAGAGCGGCTTTGCTGTCTCCAACGATTTCAACTGTATACCCTTCGCGTTTCAAGATCCGCTGTAGAATTGTCAGTTGTGCTTGGTCGTCGTCTACAATCAGTATTGATGCCATCGCTTTGGTTCTCCTCATCTAATCTGGGAATTTATGGGAGTTCGTCCGCATCCAGCGGTAAACTGATTTTAAAAGCCGTCCCCATTCCCATTTTGCTTCGGACTTCGATTTTGCCTCTATGTGCCGTGATAATTTGGTGCGAAACCGCGAGACCGAGTCCTATGCCACCTGTTGCGTCTTTGGTTGTAAAATACGCATCGTAAATCTGTTCCTGTACTTCCTCTGGGATGCCTATGCCGGTATCTCTGATTTCAATCACCACGTCTCTTGTGTTCGGATCTATCTGCTCCAAAAAGGTTGTCATATAGATGCTACCGCCTTTCGGCATTGCTTGGATACTGTTTTGCACGAAGTTGAAAAGGGTCTGTCGCATTAAGGCAGCGTCCATCTGGACATCCGGTAGATTTTCATCATAATTCTTGATGACTTGGACCTTGGCTTCCTCAGCAATGAGTGCGAACTCAGATAAAACTTGCTCCACAAGCGTATTGAGGTTTACCGGTTCTACATTCAACCTTCTCGGTCGATTCAACGTGAGAAACTGCTCGGAGGTCTGCTTCAGTTCCGTTATTTTTTGGTCGACGATCTCCAAGAGTTCCTTCGCCTCTTCGATATCGTCTTGGCTCACTTTCTGTTGCGAAAAAACAGATTTTAGGTGTTGCGCCGTCATCCCAATTGAATTAAGTGGATTCCGAATTTCGTGTGCCACCCCCGCGGCAAATTGTCCTAAAGCAGTAATCCGTTTTGAATGAGAGTCCCGTAATTGCCACAACATCCTTGCGAGATTGTAGGTGGCTCTCCCGATTTCATCCGATGAATACGTCTCCTGAAGTGATAAATCCCCATCCTCAGCACTTTGAATAATCCGAGTCATCCGCTCTAACGGCTTCATAATTAGGTGATTTGTCGTGAGATCGATCAGAATGACGAGTAGCGCACCGACAATCACGATCAATATTGCGTGCATCAACAGTGAGGAGCGAATCGACTTGTCAATATAAGGCACATCGAAAAGGACTTGTATGTAGCCAATGAGCGCTTTTTGAATCCACAGGGTCTCCCCTTGCTTCCATAACTCATACAGATCGCCTTTTTCCTGATCTGTCATTCGCCAGCGTTTACCTTTCTCCTGAGTTGTCACTGGATCGTCTGGCACATAGACATCTTCACCAAAGGCTTTCAACCAAACCTCATACGGGAGTGTCCCGGCATCCAGTATGGGTTCATAAGCGAAATCGCGGGGTTCTAACGCAATCGGCTTTGGTCCCGTCAAAACGGCGATGTATTTAATAACAATAGCGGTTGCGTTTTGTCCTTCAATTGCATGTATCGTCGCGCCCTTTGTCTCGATTTGCTCAAGATCCGCTGCATCAAGGTTGATGTCAACAACATCTCCACCGGCGAGTAAACTGGAACGAATACGGGTATCATTTAAGGAGACGTGGATATTCAGCACATTTTGCATATCCGGATGTTCCCGCTTCAGTTCATTCAGCACTTGATCGAGTCGCTGTGCATCAAAGACCCTTACGGTTTCGATTTCTCTCTCAACGGCATCAAGAATCGTGTTTTCAGCGATTTCCCTCAGTTCAGCACCCCGTTCTGCACCCAAAGCGTGAAGGGCATTCATCTCATTTCGGACCCGGATGCTATCAAAAAAGTAAAACGCCACGAGGATTGCGATGACACAGAAATTAATAACAAGAGAGTACTTCCATTGGAGTCGCATTTTAACTCATCACTCGTTGCACTGCCTTTTTCCACTGCGCGAGTTTTTCGTTGCGTTGCGTTGCGTCTATTTGTGGGGAGAAGCGGCGCGCCTTAAAAGCGGACCCCTCACGTTTGGCTTGCGCACTTCTATTTACCGCAAGTTCTTCGATATCACGCCACACACCCGCTGTGATCCCCGCCAGATACGTGGCACCCAAGCCCGTCGATTCTATTTGTGCTGGACGTTCTACAGTCATTCCTAAGATATCCGCTTGGAACTGCATGAGGAAGTTGTTGGCGGCTGCACCCCCGTCAACCCGTAATTGATCCAAGGTCATCCCCGTGTCGGTCGACATTGCGACAACGACATCCGCGGATTGATACGCAATTGATTCCAATGTGGCACGGACGATTTGGTCACGGGTACTCCCGCGCGTTAAGCCGAGGATCGCACCCCGCGCATCGGGATCCCAATAGGGGGCACCGAGTCCGGTAAACGCAGGAACCACAACGACTCCCCCGGCATCCGGTATACGGGCAGCCATTTCTTCCGTTTCCGATGCACTCTCAACAATTGAGATACCGTCCCGAAGCCATTGGACAGCAGCACCCGCGACGAATACACTTCCTTCCAATGCGTAAACGGGGGTTTCGTCTAAACTACAAGCGAGTGTTGTCAGGAGTCCAGTTTTTGTTGATACTTTTTCAGTGCCTGTATTGAGCATGAGAAAACAACCCGTGCCGTAGGTATTTTTCGCCATACCGGGTTTGAGGCACAATTGACCGAAGAGCGCAGCTTGCTGATCCCCTGCGATTCCGGTGATTGGAATCCCATCCAGAGATATATTTTTTCCGAAGGTTTCAAGCCAAAAATTTCGGTAAAAACTCGCTGTACCGAAGTTACTCGCAGAAGGACAGACCTCCGGCAAAATCGCTTTAGGGACGTTCAAGATTTTCAGAAGGGTTTCGTCCCATGAGAGTGTGTTGATATTAAAGAGCAGGGTCCGTGAAGCATTTGTGTAATCGGTTTTATGAACCGCCCCATCCGTTAATTTCCAAAGGAGCCACGTATCTACAGTACCGAAGGCGAGTTCGCCGCGTTCTGCACGTTCCCGAGCCCCATTGACGTGATCCAGGATCCACGCCACCTTTGTTCCAGAAAAGTAAGCATCGAGGACGAGACCCGTCTTTGCCTGAATCTCTTCAGCAACGCCCTGTTTTTCAAGGCGGACGCATCTATCTGCAGTGCGACGGCACTGCCAGACGATGGCGGGATAAATCGGTTTTCCGGTTTTCCTGTCCCAAACAATTGTGGTTTCGCGTTGGTTTGCAATTCCGATAGCAACAATATTCAGGACATTTTCTTGTGCGAAAAGTGCGTCTATTGCTTGTAGAGTGGCGTTCCAGATTTCCTCCGGATCGTGTTCTACCCACCCCGGCTGCGGATAGTGTTGTGTGAATTCTTGGTATCCTTGCGCGATGATGTTGCCCTGCACATCAACGAGAAGGGCTGTCGTGCCTGTTGTCCCTTGGTCGATTGAAAGGATGCAAGCGGTATTTGGCATGCTATGCGTGCAACTCCTAAAGTGTTTTATTTAAAATAACACTGATGGGAAAAAAAATCAAGTGAAAATCAGGGCTTGCTTCGCTTCAGATTTTAACATTTTTCCTAATTCAGGTTGACATCGCGTCTGTTGTTTGGTATAATGCATTATTATGTTTTGAATAGGCTTAAGCATAAACAGATTTTCAATGGTTCAGAGAGGAGTAGATGTCGTGAAAAAAAGTTTGCTTTGCGCGCTTGTGATATGCTGCTTGGCTACATATCAGAGTTATGCGCAGATTGAGTGGGATGCTGAAAAATTTATGCCGTTGTCCGAAGTGAAAAAGGGCATGACAGGGAAAGGTTACACTATATTTTTCGGAACAACGGTGGAGGAATTTGAATGTGAAGTTGTCAGTGTTGAACACAACTTTATCCCAGGATGGCATGTTGTATGGATGAAGGGATTGAGCGACAACTTTAAACGCACGGGTGTTGCTGGTGGTATGAGTGGTAGTCCAATATACATTGACGGACGACTCATGGGCGCGGTTTCTCTCGGTTATTTTAACCAGCGAGAACATGCCAACGGTTTTGGGGTAACCCCCTTTGAATTGATGGTGAAAGTCGCACAGCGTGGGATGGAACCCAATTTAAGTTACGAAGGTGCTCAACTCTTTAACCTCGATGCTTCCCCAGCGATGCATCAATATGGATTGGATGCCGGGCAGTCTCTGCTTCGCGATGGTCAGGTTGCACAGGTGCCGCGTGCTTTTGATGAAATGTGGCGTGACAGTGTTACCGATATGCCGTCCCAAGTGAGATCCGCGCAATTATCTATTCCAGTCACACTGCCGACACTTAATTCAGAGGTCATACGATTTATCAAGCCGGTTTTTGATAAACTCAATTTTACGCCAGTCCAAGCATCAGGCGGTGGAGGTCCCGTTAAGGAATCGCCGGTTGAAGAAGGACAGATGATCGGGACGGAATATGTTCGAGGCGATGTTTCATTTTTCGGTTATGGGACAATCACTTACGTAGATGGTAATGAACTCCTCGCTTATGGACATTCTGCATCTGCAGAGGGTAACGTCAATATCCCGCTTTCTGGTGGGTATGTGCATTTTATCCTGCCAAGCCGTTCCCGCTCCTCCAAAATAGCATCACCGACGCAGCCCATCGGGACTTTAGTGCAAGATCGGGACCCTGCCATTGCGGGTATCATCGGAAAACACCCGAGTTATATTCCTGTAAATGTCAATGTGCAAACCGCCGATAGTAAGCGACATCAGAGGGCCTACGAAGTGATTCGGCATCGTAGTTTCTCTCCGATTTATACAGGGATGGCGGCATGGATGCTCATGGATACACTTGAGTTTTATTTGGGGAACTATACCCTCAATATGGAAGCAACTATCACGCTGAAAGAACATCCCGACCTCAAGCAGCGCGAATTAGTCTATAAGAATATATATTCTTCCAGAGGATCCCCCGGGTTTGGGGTCATGCAGACGCTCATGATGCCGATGTTGCAGTTAGCCCTCAACCAGTATACGAGTGTTCCGGTCGCAGGTGTCACCATTGATGTGAGCATAGAGGATAAGCGGCGAACGGCGCGAATTCAAAGCCTTCGGATGGATAAACTCCGCTATCGACCTGGAGATACTGTTGAAGTGGAAATTACGTTGCAGCCCTATTTTGAAAATCCTATCGTGCAAACTGGGACAATCACGATTCCTAAAGACGTTCCAGAAGGGCTTGTCACGCTTCTCGCCACCAATGCCAGCTTTCACGAATCGTGGCAGCGTAACCGGGCACCCCTGAACTTTCGGCACAGGAACATCAATCAATTAGTTGCGTTGTTGCAACGGGGTGAAAATAACTCGGAAATTATTATGGAACTCTTTGTGCCTGAACCGGGACTCACTGTTCAGGGTGAAGAATTCGCACATCTACCGCCTTCAGTCATGTCAGTCATGAATACCGCAAAGCAAATTGGCAATAGCGGATATACGATGGGCACCACGCTACACATTGATAAAATGCCAACAGACTATGTAGTTTATGGAAGCGGCATGATTCGATTCGTCGTGGATAAGAACGCGGAATAACAGTTTTCAGATTTTATCGTTTTACAGGAGGATATTTTCAATGCGACGTGTCATCTCCTTTTGGAGTCTTATTTTAGCGGTCTTTATTTACACAAGCCTCGCATCCGCAGTCAATACATCTTTATGGGAGCAAAAAAACCATTCGGATTTTGAGGCAGGTAACCCCAAAAACCTTTCCCTGACAAGCACCGGAGATGTGATGTTATCTCCACAAATTGATGCCTTTACGAAACTGAAAGAGACCCAAGTCTGGGCACTTGTGGAAGATTCAGCGGGGAATCTCTATGCTGGGACGGGGAACGAAGGAAAAATCTATAAAATTGCTGCCGATGGCGACACCGCTGAACTTTATTACAATTCACCCGAAGTTACGATTTACAGCCTCGCGATTGGACCCGACAATGCACTCTACGCTGGCACTGGACCCGATGGATTGATTTATAAAATCACTGATGCGACGACACCGCCGACAACCCTCCTCAACAAAGGAGACAAATATGTCTGGGCGTTGAAATTTGATGCGGCTGGGAATCTCTATGCCGCAACGGGGACTGACGGTAAAATTTACAAAATTACGCCAGATGGCGAATCCAGCGTCCTATTTGATGCCGAAGAAAAGAATATCATGACGTTCCTTCTCCACGAAAACGGTTTCTATGCCGGCAGCAGCGACAACGGCATTATTTACCATATCACGGACGATGGCACTGCGAAAGTTATCTATCAAGCCAAAGAGAAAGAGGTCCGTGCCCTTGAAATGGATACCCAAGGCAACCTCTATGCAGCAGTCGTTACGTCCCAACCGGCTGAACCGTCACGGGGACGCCGCGGGGGTTCCAGTGGACCGCCAACCCCTTCCGGTCCTCCGCCTCCGGGAGGTAGCGCGCCGCAAGAAAACAGGTCCAGTATCTATAAAATTCGTCCCGATGGCACGGCTGTCTCCATTTGGCATTCACCCGAACCGCTTATCTTGGCTATCGTTCTCGAAAGCGACTCGCAAATTCTGGTAGGCACTGGAGATGACGGAAAACTCTATCGCGTCAACCCGATGAGCGGAGACGCTGTGGAACTCGGCAAATGCTCAGCGAACCAGGTCGTCGCCATACATCAGAAAAAAGGAGATGGCGATACCAAAACGCTCCTCGCGACGGGTAATCCGGGTAAACTTTTTAATCTCACCGCCACCTACGTTAAAGAGGGCACCCTTGAATCTGAAGTACACGACACGAAAAGTTTGTCTCGCTGGGGGAAACTCTCTTGGGAAGGTGAAATGGGAGAGGAAACCGCGATTGCTTTCTCGACCCGTGCCGGTAATACGAAAAAACCCGATGACACCTGGAGCGACTGGTCTGATGAACTCACGACAGCGGAAGGCTCGCAGATTCCGAATGGAGATGGCCAGTACATCCAGTGGCGTGCGACACTCACAACCAGCGACACGGCGCAGACCCCTGTTCTGAAGAAGGTTACCCTCGCCTCCGTGCAGACGAATGTTGAACCACGCTTTACCAGTATTGAGGTAAATGACGGTAGTGGTGGGAACCAAGAAAGAGGGCGGCGCGCTTCCGGCAGCAGTTTAGCACCTCCAGGACCCCGCGGCGGTGATAGCAGCGGATCCAGCAATTCAAGCGACGCGCCTTCTAAAAAATGGAAGGTGAGTTGGAAAGTTGAAGATGCAAATGCCGATACGTTGCAGTATACGCTCTACTACAAAGCGACTGACGAGAGCAACTGGCGACTCCTCAAAAAGGAATTGACCAAAGCGACCTATGAATGGGATATTACTACCGTTCCAGATGGACGGTATACCTTAAAGGTCGTTGCAACTGACAAACTTAGCAATCCGGTTGGATGGGCAAAATCCGCTGAGAAAGTAAGTATGCCGGTTGAGGTGGACAATACACAGCCCGCTATCGGGGATATTCAGGTCACTGCGAATGGTGGTAGCACCTACAAAATTGCCTGTGACGTTACGGATATGACCACACCTATCCAGAAAGCCGTCTATAAGATTGACAGTGATGAACACTGGAAGGTTATCTTCCCTGACGATGGGATCTTCGATTCCAAAAAGGAGCAGCTTCTCCTCGAAACGGGTGAACTCTCCGAAGGGGCACACACGATTATCATTCAAGTGACAGATAGGGCACAAAACACG
This sequence comes from Candidatus Poribacteria bacterium, assembly GCA_009839745.1. NCBI lineage: Bacteria > Candidatus Poribacteria > Candidatus Poribacteria bacterium. The sequence continues at coordinate 19,448 of VXPE01000133.1, read as the reverse complement.
GCTGTCGGTCGGACGAGTTTCTAACCGATTTTCGTTTCAGGGCGGGTTTTAGACCCGCCCTATTTTTTTGTCCAAATGTTTTTCAATGGCTGGGGTCGTTATGTAACAATATCGATTGCGGTCCGAACGATGTTCAATAAAGTGTCTAACTCCGAAATTGAGATCTGTAGTGGGGGCATCAGCACGATGGTATTCACAAGCGGTCGAAGGATCGCGCCACGGGTGAGTGCCTCTTTGCAAACTCGGATACCTACCTTCTCTTCAAAGGGATAAGGTGTGTCGGTGTCGGGGTTTTTCATTAATTCTACACCGGCGGTAAAACCGCAGACGCGGACATCTCCGACGTGTGGCAGCTCATAGAATTCTTGAAGCCGATTTTTGAAGTGTTCAAGTGTCGGTTGGAGTCCGGACAGGAGATTTTCACGCTCGAAAATAGCGATATTTTCTAAGGCGACTGCGCATGCCAATGGGTTTCCGGTGAAAGTGTGTCCGTGGAAGAAGGTCTTGAGGTCTCGGTATTCACCGAGGAAGGCGTTATAGATTTCGTCGGTGGTTAACGTTGCAGCGAGTGGAAGATAACCGCTTGCGAGTCCTTTTGCCATACAGAAGAGGTCGGGTGTAACGTCCTCGTGTTCGCATGCCCACATTTTACCCGTGCGCCCGAACCCGGTCATCACTTCGTCAACGATAAGAAGGGTTTTCCACCGTTTCGCCAAGGCGGCAAGTTCCTTTAAGAACCCGTTCGGCGCGAGCAGCATACCACCCGCGCCTTGAATGAGGGGTTCTAAAATAATACCCGCAATTTGCCCTTCATGTTCGGAGAGGGCGCGTTCCACGGCATTGAGCCAACGCGTTTTAATCGCAGCTCCATTCGCGTCCGAAGGTCGATAGACTTCAGAAGCGGACACACGGATACCTTTGAAAAGGAGGGATGCAAAGGTCGTGTGGAAACTATCGATACCCCCGACACTCATCGCACCTATCGTGTCTCCGTGGTAGGCATTATCAAAATGGATAAACAGTTTCCGTTGCGGTTCTTCTTTGTGTTGCCAATACTGATATGCTATCTTCAAGGCGACTTCGACCGCGGTTGAACCGTTGTCGGAGTAAAACACCTTGTTTAATCCCGCGGGTGTGAGTTCTACGAGTTTTTGTGCGAGCTGAATCGCGGGGACGTTGCTGTATCCCAGCAGGGTGGCGTGTGCGATCTTGTCAAGCTGCGCTTTGAGTGCCGTATTCAGCGCTGGGTGATTATGCCCATGGACGTTTGTCCACATGGAAGCGATGCCATCAATATACCGATTTCCGGCGATATCGATGAGGTAGCATCCTTCACCCCTTTCAATGATGACAGGCTCTTCCGCCAGCCAGTCCTGCATTTGTGTGAACGGATGCCAGAGGTAACGCTTATCCCACTCGACAAGCGTTTCTTTATCAATCATGGCTCATAACTTGAAACTTCGCTATCCCTTCAGTTTGGCATAATGCGCCGTTGGTTCAAGTCCGAGGGCTTCACAGGTGCCGCTTTTGGAGACGATAATCGTCAAGACCTTATTCCGATACGTTGCCTGAAAATCTTCCGGCTGCCCTGAGATCGGCATGATGTTTGTGAAACCGTTCGGGAATGAACTGGTGCGACCGACAACATCGGCAAACCTCGGATCCTCCAATTGCGTCTGAACCGTTAAAATACTTTCAGGCGCGGGGGGTTCACCGGGAAGATAGGGTGAACTGAGTTGGACTTCATAGGCGTAATCCGGCATTCTATCAGGGAGTTCATTCTCTTCTTTGGCGACTGAATTCGGGACCCATCTCGGAAATTCGATCTCGACCTCGTAGTGATCCGTCAGTTCTGTAACGCGATTTACCATACCGTAGCGTCTGTAACGCTCGCGTAGGTCGTCAGAATAGATCTCACCATTTGTGAGGACGGATCCGGGGACTGTTTTGCGTTCTTCTTCTCGCTGAACGGTGAGGGCTGAACGCCAACCACTGAGGAGTGGGGTTGCAATGAGGGATGGGAACCATCCATAGAAAGCCGCCCCGTAGCGCGGTTGTTCCACTGCGGAATTGAACTCGTCTTTAAAGCGGTAGATACCTTCAACAATAGCGATGATAATCCCTAAGAAAATCATCAGGTTACCTTCACTCGTAAAAAGGTTCGCACTTTGTCCTTTAAGTCCAACGAAGAAGAGGATCAGCGGATAGAGCGTCAAGTTGATGAGGCTATTGATACCTGTTGATACCGCGGAACTAAAGACAACAGGATTGCCAGCCATCTCCTCAAGCCGTGCTTTGAACTTCGCTGAAAAGGCGCCGAGCAGTGGTTGTGCGAGGAGTGTTAAGACGTTGTAGGGTGCGCGAAGTCTTGCGGATGGGACCTCAGGTATTTGCGCAAATTCTTCTGGGATACCTTGTTGCTTCCCTTGTGCGGTTTTTCCGGTGTCACCAGCACCTTCGTCCGTCGTCTCCGGTTTAACGAAGGTCTCGAAAAATTTACGGTTTATCTCAATAAACGGTTCCCATTCGCTGGGGACATCACTTTGCATGGAGATCGCGTCAACCGGACATGCGGGTTCGCATGCCGCGCAGTCGATACATTCGTCCGGGTTAATGTAAAGTTGATTTTCGCCTTCGGTGGTGTGTATACAATCGACCGGACAGACATCAACGCACGCTGTGTCCATTACATCGACACACGGTTCGCAAATTATGTAAGCCATCATTCCCTCCTTTTTGGTGTTTCACTCTTAAGTATACCACAATTAAGCACGCGTGGCAAGGAAATATTTCCGTTTTTCATGATTTGACAAAGGGATTAACGATGCCTATAATGTAAGGGAGACTAAGGGATATAATAGGAATCACAGGAACAATTAAAATTCATAACATCAAAACTTTCCAATAACAGATGACGAAACTTATCCGCAAGGAATAATTAAAAGATGATTAAGGAACCTGAAGATTTTATCGTTGAGGAACTACCGCTCTACGAACCTGCCCAGACAGGAACGCATACCTTTTTCGCGATTCGGAAACGGAATCTCAGCACCTTGGCGGCGATCAACCGAATTGCACGCGATTTACAGATCCGCAGTCAGCAGTTTGGTTACGCGGGTTTGAAGGATAAGAACGCAGTCACGACGCAAGTGCTATCCGTGGAAGGGGTGTTGCCGGCGCGGGTTTTGAGAATTGAGCACCCCGATATTGAAGTGCTCTGGGCGGAACGGCATCCCCATAAATTACGGGCAGGACACCTTCGGGGCAATCGGTTTCAGATAACCCTCCGCGATATTCCGCACGATGCCCTACCTCGCATCGAATCGACGATGCAGCGGTTAGCAACTGAAGGCGTGCCGAATCGCTTTGGGGCACAACGGTTTGGAAATAAAAACGATTCACACCTGATTGGCAAGGCATTCGTAAAGGCGGATTGGGAGGCAGTGGTGCGTTACATGCTCCCGGATGACGCGCTACAGGTCGATGATACCGCACGCCGTCTGCAACGGGAATTAGCGAAGAAGTCCCCGGAAAAAGCCGTCCTGTGTATTCCACATCGGCTGCGTAAATTGTTTTTGTCGGCGTATCAGGCGTTCCTGTTTAACCGCGTCTTAGAAATGCGAACCCCGTGTTTCGGCACCCTGCTTGATGGAGATATTGCTATAAAACACGAGAACGGTGCCCCTTTTCTCGTCACGGAGGCCACCGTTGAGCAACCCCGCGCAGATGCCTTTGAAATTAGTCCTTCCGGTCCGATTTTCGGATATAAGATGCGTCTGCCAACTGGCGACGTGCTCGCGCTGGAGACATCGCTCCTTTCAGATGACGGGGTTCGATTTGAAGCCTTCCGTAAGGTAGTCGGTATCCGTTTACCGGGGACGCGTAGACCCCTACGGATGCTGATGCAATTGCACGCGGTGTCTGCTGTCGACGATCAAGGGGTCTGTCTCAGTTTTACGCTGCCTGCGGGTGGGTATGCGACAGTCGTATTGGAAGAACTTTTCGCTGAAAACATCTTGTAATTTTAAGATTCCGAGACGGCGCGCTTGGATTTTCGGAACCTAAAAAACGTCCATGCCCCTGATGCCAACAGAACAACCAGCAACACAATCAAGCCGATATTCAAGAGATAGCGTCCACGATTCAGCTGCCAGAGTCGCTGGCTTGCGAGTTTAGCGGCGGGGCTCCCCTTTTCTGCTTTTACTTTCACCTCTTCCCAATACTTTTTGGCAAGCTCGGGCTGACCGTGCTGGTCGGCAAGTTTCGCTGTAACGACGAGGTAGGTAACATCCTGAACGTCTTGTTTCTCTACGGCGTCAGCGAAGGAGCTGAGGAGTAAGACTGTTAAATCGGGGGACATTTGTGGGAAATCGCTTGTGCGTTCAATCCCGTTCTGAAACGCAGTGACAGCCCCTTGATGGTTATGCCTGTCGAACTCAATTTGTGCCACTTCAAACCACGTTCGCTTCACAAGCTGCAGGGGTTGTGCTATATCGGTATAGCCGTCAAATGTGAAAGTTGCCAAACCGTAATTCAGGTCACCCTGTTTCACATAGAGTGCGTAAGTTTCACCGAGACGCAATACATCTGAATTTTTCCATTCATCAAAACGGTAGATCCCATCCGCTTCCACGACTTGTTGATGCGGGGTTTCATCAATCCAAACAACAGCATCGGCAGGTGATTCATCCGAAACGCCTATAACGGTTCCGTGAATAGCAATAGGCTCAAGTGCCCAAGCAACATGGGCGGATTCTCCAAGTTCTAATTGCAGTTCAACGGTTTTAGGCGGCGGAATGACGTATCCCGCTTTCTTCACGGTTACAGTGGAGGTGCCTTGTTGCAGATTTTCTGTGATGAGTTTGGGGGTGCTGCCGACCTCTACATCGTTGATGGAAATATCTGCGCCTTCGGGAAATGTTAGAACCTTAAGCGCAGGACTGAGTTTGAGGAGTGCCATTTCGACATCACCCGTTGGTGCCAGAATTCCGTCTATGAACTCGGGATGGGTTCGCAACAACTCGTAGCTTTCTATAACACTGAGTTGCCGATTGTCGTTTGTATCGGTTGTATCTACAGTAAGCGTATCGTGGAATTGCTGAAGGAGGACTGTTGCGTTTGCTCTTTCTGCCGATTGGATCGAGTTGAGCGCAGCAGTGCCGAGCGTCTCACGGTTGGCATAGTAGGCGTTTAGGTTCCTATCCTCTGTGTAACCATCAATAATAACAACGGTGTCCTTTGTGCCTGTCTCCCTGAACCAGTCGTTGAGGGTGGCATCTTGGATACCTTGTTCATCTCCCGATGTCAGCAGATGCATGGCGTTCATGCCTCTTGGCTTGGTAACCCGCCCGTGATATAGAAAAAACAGAGTATCCTGAACGGTTGTTTGTCTCCCAATTTCCTGAAGCATAGCATGGATCTCTTCAGCGGTAGCACTGTCACCTTCCACATGGTGAATCTGCTCACTCGGTACTTTCCCGCGGGTCGTTAGGAGTTCAATCAGTGTGTTGACGACTTCATGTGCCCGCGCCTCGGGTGTTGCGTCCACAATTAGCCAGTATGTGTTGGAAACAGCCGAGAGTCCGGGTGTAGACACGAAAATAGCCAATGCGACACAAATGGAAATGGGAATAAAAATAATTTTCTGCCTTGACATGTTTTCCATCCAAAGTAGGTATTTTAGCACCTCTAATTTGGTAATAGTTTAACAGGCATTCTGGATAATTGCAAGAAAAAAGAACCTCTTTAGGGGTTAAAATGTCTAAACTTTTATCAAGAAACTGCGTCAAAATGTTATAAACACATTTTTTTGGCGTGCCTTGAAAGTTAAAATTTAAACGTTATAAAATTTTGGAGCCTGTCTTGTCTGAAAACCCACTGTTAGAAATTCCGAGCACGGATTCGCAGCAGAAGGGTTGGGCAAAATTGGAGAGGCTCACAGAGATGCTGCAATTTATAATACGGTTTTGGCGAAACGCATGGGTTGCCAAAACTTCCTGTTAGAAAGTGTTAAAACCGACATCAGGCGTCCCCCGGGAAGCACGCCTACGAATGTTGAAACGGACAAGGAGACGTTAATGATTCACGGGAAAGTTATGTTCATTGTTTTGTCAAAGTTTAAAGAAACACACCGTTCAGGTTTCCGAAGTTTACTCTTAAAATTCATTCTCGCTGTTCAGTTTGCAGTCGTTTTTTCCCTGAGTGCCCAGGGACCTGCCACCGAAGTCGACTTAACCCAGGCTTTGACACTCGAACAATGTATCCAAGTCGGCTTAGAAAAATCAACAAGTATGCGAAATGCGCGCTTGAATCTTGCTATCCAAGAACTTCGGGTAAACACTGCGCGCGCTGACTATTTTCCACGTATTTTTTCAACAGGTGCTTACGATTTTTCTGACCGAATCGACTTCGGATTTGAACCTGAAAACTACAATTTAGGATTGGGTGCACAATACACAATTTGGGACAATGGTCAACGCGAGGGCGGGTTCGCACAGGCAAAAGAATCACTGAACGCCACTGTGAGCCGCAATGAAGGGATCAAACAGAGTCTAATTTTGCAGATCACAGAAGCCTACTATGATGTCCTCCAGTATCAGGCGTTGGTTGAAGTGAGTGAGCAAAATTTGGCGAGAGCACAAGAGAACACGCAACGCACTAAGGATTTTGTAGAGGCAGGTTCACTCATTCCAGCAGATATAGCGACTGCAGAGGTGCGAGAGGGAAATAATAGGTTAACGCTGCTAAATAACCAAAATTTACTTCAAGTCGCAAAAGCCCGGTTACCACGTCTCCTCGGTTTAGACCCGGGTGTGCTCATTACCGTTGCGGCAGATGAGTCGTATCGGTTATATCAGCAACGTGGGACCATTGAAAGAATAGAGATACCTGTCGAGGAAGCTATCCAGATAGCACTTGACAATCGTCCAGAATTTAAAGAAACCGAATCGCAATTGAGATCACAAGAATGGGCGTTAACGCTGGCGAAATTACAACGCTGGCCCCGTCTGAATGCGGATGTTGACTACAACGTTAACCTCGACGATTACCTCCGTGAGCGTGAGAATTTCTCTGACTTCCGCAGTTGGAGCGCAGGTGTCTCACTCAATTTCACGTTTTTTGACGGTGGGATTTTGGGAAACCGCGTCAAAGAGTTAGCGATGCAATTAGAACAAACCCGTGAAAACGCAAGCGACTTAGAACGTTCCGTCGCGTTAGATGTCCGGCAAACGTATCTCAATCTTAAGCGCAGTGAAGCCGCTGTGGATATTTCCAAAACACAGGTTGTAAACGCTCGGCTCAGTTTGGACGTGATTCAAGGACGTTTTGATGTTGACAAAGCCATCTTGCTTGAACTCCTTGATGCCCAAACCAGCTACGCGCAGGCGTTGACGGATGAGGTGAATACGTTCTACGATTACAAAATCACACAAACCCGCTTACAGGATGCAATGGGAGTCTTACAGTAGCCATGAAAAACCGGAAAAAGTGGATTATCATCGGCGTCATTGCCTTAGTTGTCATCGCTGTTGGGGCAATCGGTGCGACTCGGATGGACTTCAGTTTTGGTCAAAGTAAGAAGGAAACTGAGGAAAAACAGGAAATCGTGCGGCGTGGCGAATTTCTCGTTCGGGTGCGTGAGTCTGGAAATCTGCGGTCCTTCCTTGAAGTGGATGTCCGCTCGAACGTTGAAGGTGAAATCGTTGAGATTTTCATCGATGAAGGCGACAAAGTTGAAATAGGGGATCCGTTGCTTCGAATTGATGATGAGCAAATTCTGGAGCAACGGAAACAAGCCGCGGCGAATCGCGATGCTCGAAAAGCCCAACTTCAACAGGCAGAACTCCAAATTCAAATTACCGAAAAACAACAAGAGAGCAGTCTCGCTCAAGCCCACAACTCTGTTGCCGTCGCACAGGCCACCTTAGATTCATTTGTCGCAACAACACAGCAACGGCTGACCGAAGCAGAAACACAGGTCGCAACAACACAGATTGACCTCAACCGCGATCAGATCGGTTTAAAACAGGCTGAGATCGCGTTATCACAGGCAAACTTAATGCTGGATCGGGCGAAAACGAGTGTTGGCTCGGCGAAGGTAGCCCTCAACACAGCGGAGTCCGAGTACAATCGAAATCAAGAACTGTTTAATAAAAAATTAGTTTCAAAACGCACATTAGAGGAATCACAAAATCAACTCGCTGGGGCGACATCGCAATATGAAAACGCACAAAAAGAGGTGGAATCCCAGGAAGAAACCATTAAGTCCCAAGAAGAAAACATCAATGTCCGGAAAGAAGCGATTTCGAGTCGAGAATCCACCCTTGAGCTAAATAAAAAGAATGTTCTGACCCTTAAAGAATCGGAAGAGGCACGGAAAAAGCAATTGGAAGCGGAGTTGGAGAACGCTCGCACACGCCTTCGTCAATTAGAGGAAACGACTGAAGAAGAGAAGGAACTCACCAGACATGCGAAAGTCGGTGCGGCGGCGAGTTTGCTTCAGGCACAAAGCCAACTGGAGTCTCAACAAGAGCGCTACGAATGGACGACAGTCATAGCACCTATAGCTGGCACGGTTACGCGCCTCACCGTCGAAGAGGGTGAAATCATTACTTCGGGGCGTTCCGCTTTTTCCCGTGGCGATGCCATCATGCGCATTGCTGACCTCGATCAGATGATCGTCAGAACCCAGATAAATCAGGTAGAAATCGGCAAAATAAAGGAAGATCAACGCGCTGAAATCAGCGTTGATAGTTATCCTGGACAGGTCTTTCCGGGGCGGGTCAGCGAGATTTCACCGAGTGCGACCCCTCGGGGTACCCAGAATCAGAGCTCTGTCATCACTTTCGAGGTAGATGTAGAGGTTATCGGTTCACCACCCGAACTCCTACCCGGCATGTCTGCGGATGTTGACATCATTGTGTTTGAAGAATCCGATATCCTTCAACTGCCAATACCCGCTGTGCTGAGTCCAAAGGTTTTTACTGTTAAGGCGAAGGTGAATCCCACGGATCTTGGACAATTTCAGGAGAATCAAACACTTAAAATCCGGAATTTGATCGGGAACGAGTTTGATGGACGCATCGGCGAGATTGCGCCAGAGGCAACGCGTGGTAATCTTGAAATCTTACTCGAAGGGTCGCAGAAAGGCTTGAAGAACGGTCCAACTGAGATCTCCATTGTTATCTCTGAACAAAATGTGCTCTCCGATATAGAAGCCGAAGTCAGTAGCGAGCGGCAGTATTTTGTTATGTTAGATACGGGTGAATCCAACAAGGATAACAAAGAGCAAAAAGGTGTCAAAACGCATATTACCATCGGACAACGCAATAACACCCACTTTCAAATCACTGGCGGTTTGAAGGAAGGCGACCGCGTTTTCGTGCCTTCTATGCAAGAACTGACAAAAGGACAAGAAGATCCTCTCGAGGAAGAAGAGGACAAATAAGTCAACCTCAACGTGCTTAATTGTATTTTTTGTGTATTGCTTTACCTTCATAAGATTAAGGAGGAAACGCTGTGTTAATAGATGTACGAGATTTGACGAAAGTCTATCAAATGGGCGATGTGCAGGTACATGCCTTGCGAGGCGTAACCTTCACTGTAACACAAGGCGAATTTATTGCGATTATGGGACCCTCCGGTTCGGGGAAATCAACGATGATGGATATTCTGGGGTGTCTCGCGACACCGACATCGGGTGATTATTTCCTTGAAGGTGAAGAGGTAGGGCGCCTTTCCGATAATCGGCTGGCTGACATTCGGAATAAAAAGATCGGTTTTGTGTTTCAGTCGTTTAACCTGCTGCCCCGAACGAGTGCTCTCAACAATGTCGAATTACCGCTGATTTACTCCGGTTTGGGCAGAAAAGAGCGCAAACGGCGCGCATTTGAATCTTTGGAGGCAGTCGGTTTAGCCGATCGCGTCGATCACAAGTCAACAGAATTGTCTGGTGGCCAAATTCAGCGTGTGGCGATCGCACGGGCTTTAGTCAATAGACCCTCAATGATCTTTGCTGATGAACCGACAGGTAACCTGGATACCCGTTCTGGCACCGAAATTATGGCGATTTTCAACCGTTTGAATGATGAGGGGAATACCATCATCATGGTCACACACGAACCTGAAGTCGCTGAACATGCCAAACGCGTCCTCCACATTCGTGACGGTTTAATCGAGCGAGATGTCAGACGCAATGGGGATAATGGCGAGGATATTGGCTAATCTACGGAAAGTCCGCATCAATCCGACACAACTATGCACCACGTCAAAATTACCACTCCGTCCCGCTTACACTTTTCTCTGCTTGATTTGAACGGTGTGTTGGGACGGGTTGATGGCGGGTTCGGTCTCGCAATTGCTAAGCCCAATTTCCAAATTGTTGCTGAACAGGCAACCGGCATTCATCTCCCCTCTTCTGTATATCGTGATCGGACAGCTGCGGTCCTGAAGCGGCTGCAAGACAACTATCGGTTTCCCGGCATTAAATTAACATTTCACTCTGAAATCCCGATGCACTGTGGATTCGGGTCTGGAACGCAACTTTCTCTGGGTATTGCACAGGCAGTTAATCTGCTATACGACCTTGGGTTAGATGTGCAAGAATTGGCAAAAGTTGTCGGACGCGGTGGCACGTCAGGTATTGGTATTGCGGCATTTCAAACAGGGGGTTTCATTGTTGATGGCGGCCATCGTTTCCCAGAACAGAAGGCATCGTTCCTGCCTTCTTCTGCCCTTGGCGACATTTCTCCTCCCCCGGTCTTACTCCGTTATTCGTTCCCAGAAGTGCCGTTACTCATTGTCATGCCGAACTGTTCTCGGATTTATGGTGACAAAGAGATCGAGTTGTTTCAAACGCTCTGTCCACAACCGGAATGGGTGGCACAGAAACTTTCACACATCCTGTTGATGCAAGTACTCCCTGCCCTGGTCGAAGGAGATATGTCCGCCTTCGGCAAAGCCTTAAATCAAATTCAAACGTTTGGGTGGAAAAAAGTGGAAATTGACGCACAAGGCACCGAACTTCAATTGACGCTTGATTTCTTACGCGAGTGCGGCGCGTTCGGGGCGGGCGTTAGCAGTTGGGGATCGGCAATCTGCGTGGTAGGTGACGATATTGACGGGTTAAAGCGGGACACCGAAACCTTCCTCAAAACACTTCCGGAGGGGGGTTCCTGTTTTGTTACGTATGCAAACAATGTGGGTGCGCGCGTTGTATCGGGTTAAAAACAGAACGGGCGGATGGTAACATCCGCCCGTCATGCATGTCCGTTATTACCTACCTTCGGAATAATACGGGTTATCTCCAGCAGCGTGATCGGTCGTGTCAATCACGTGCTTAATCTCAGGAAAGACCTCTTGAATCATCGCCTCAATACCGTGTTTGAGGGTAACATTTGCCATGCCGCAGCCTTGGCAACCCCCACCCATGTGAATGTAAATAGCATCGTCCTCGACGTTCAGGAGCTCTATCTGCCCACCGTGTGCCGCTACAGCTGGATTAATCCGTTCGTCAATCAGCTTCTGAACCTCTTGTGCTTTTGGATTGTCCCACGTGGGTGTGTTTGGATTTTCAATGTTGAATCCACTCGAATTCAGGTCATCGACATAATCAATCACAGCCCCTTCAAGGTCAGGCGCGCTTTCGGCGTCAACGAGTACATTGAAATGCTCACACGCGATAACAATGTCATCCGCTTGTGCTTCCGTCGCTAAGCCAAGACTATATTGGAAAGCGGTGGCTGTTTTGCCTTGAATACTGATGCGAAGTCCTTCAACTTCAACCTCTTCCGTTTCTATCACCGCCTGAATCTTCTCTTGTGCGGCTTCTGTGACTGTCAGCAAAGGGGTTTCAGTTCCTTTGATCTTCTTCAATAAATTCTTCATAATTGCCTTCCATGCGGGGTGTTATGCGGCTCGATATTGAGATTTTGACCGAAATTCGCCCATCTCATCATAAAGCGCACACAAGCGTTTGATCGCATCTATTTCCAGTTGACGGACGCGTTCGCGGGTAACCTGCAAAGCAACCCCGATTTCTCGGAGTGTCTTCCGTTCTCCGTCCTCAAGTCCGAAGCGCATTCTCAAGACTCTTTGTTCGCGCTCTGGGAGTCTTTTGAGAAATTGGGCGGTCAGGTCCTTATTAATCATTTCTACGATGGGACCGTCTTCTCCACTCGTAATTGGGTCTTCGATTAAGTCGCCTAACGTCGCAGCAGACCGTTCGTCGCTCAGGGGTAAATCCATTGAGATGGTATCAGCATTAAACGTTAGAATTTCTTCGACCTGTTTCACTGTCAAATCTAAAGCGTCTGCGATTTCATCGCGCCGCGGCTCGCGTTGTAGTTCTTGACACAACGTTGCGTAGACAGCATCGAACTTGTTCATTTTTGCGACGACGTAGGAAGGTAATCGAATGGAACGGGAAAAATTGTCAAGCGTCCGCATAATCGCCTGTTTAATCCACCAAATTGCGTACGTGCTGAATTTAAAGCCCTTCTGATAGTCAAACTTGCTGGCTGCTTTAATCAGTCCGATGTTTCCTTCCTGAATCAAATCCTCGAGTGGAACATTGTGACCCTGGTATTTAACTGCGATGGAAATAACGAGCCGTAGGTTGGCTTGGACAAGTTCATCTCTTGCATTCCGCGCTTCGTGCTCGGCAGCCCGAATCCGTTTCGCCAGTGCCTCTTTTCCTTTCTCAGATAATGCGTCGCGTTTCACCAATGCGTCTTGTATTTCGCTTACCAGTGCTTTTCTTGCCTCGCTCCTGCCAGCTTCAATTTGTTCTGCCAGTTGCTCTTTCTGCTCACGAGATAATAGGTCTACTTCCACTAAGGCATCTAAGAGTTCGTCTAACGCTTCAGCCTCTGCAGCTTCAATCCGTTCTGCCGGTTGTTCTCTCTTCTCGCGAGATAATAGGTCTACTGCCACTAAGACATCTAAGAGTTCGTCTAATGCTTTAGCCTCTGCAGCTTCAATCCGTTTTGCCAATTGAACTTCTTCCTCACGGGTTAACAGACGGTGACCTGCCACGCTCCGAAGCCAACTCGTTAAAGCACTCTGATCGCTACCTTTATAACTTTCCGAGGGTTCTGTCTCATCTGGTGGATATGTTGCCTCCATGTATGGATCAACACTTTCAATACTTGCTGTTTCACCGAAATACTCGGCTTCCATCTTTCTCCTCTCCTTATTATAGAATTTTGATAAAACAAAAATTAATGATACATTATGTTAAAACGTTTTGTCAAGTAAAATGTTTAAAAAAAAGCGAAATTTCACGAAAAAACCGATATAATATGGAATTCTAACATACATTTTAGAAAAAAACAACAATAAATGTAGCCTTTTTGACGTTATCGTGTCTCTATTTTAATCCCAGAACCCTTATCCATAGAAGTTTATGCGACTACGACACTTTGGGGCGACCCACACTCTGGACACACCCCATTATGTTGCATGTCCGATCAAAAGCACGGCTGTGGGTAGCGAAGTCTCTGTTGCCTGTTCAAACGCGCTCGCAATGCGGGGAACATCCGAGTCGGTTTCAAGCATTTCATAAGGGAGGTTCCACGCTTTCAACGTCGGTTCAAGGAAAGTCGCTACAGAATCCACCCATTGTCCATCTTTATCTCGATTGTGATACCCCCGATATCCAATGAATACCACCACTGGCACCTGCATGTTGACAACAGTGCCTCGGATCGCATCGCCTGATTCCAAGAATCCGGTATTTTGGATGATAATAACAGGCTTTTTGCCACCAACGTATAACCCTGATGCAATGGCAAACGCTTCTCCTTCACGGGTGACCGTGATGACTTCAATATCAGGCTCTGCTCGTAAGCGTTCATAAATCAGGGCACTGCCGTTATCTGGAACACCAACAGCGTGCGTGATCTCCTGCTTTTTTAATTCATTTACTATCTTTTCTGCTGAAGCCAATTATCGTCTCCCTTCAACCAAATCATCAACCACTGTCGGATCAGCAAGGGTGGAAGTATCACCGAGGTCAGAGATGTCGCCTTCCGCGATTTTGCGGAGGATCCGCCGCATAATCTTGCCCGATCGCGTCTTTGGCAGTGCCGGGGTAAACTGAATCTTGTCAGGTGTGGCGATAGGTCCGATCTGTTGTCGGACTGCCTGTTTGATCCCCGTTTCTACGGCATCAGATTCAGATTCGCCCGTCATGAGCGTAACATACGCATAGATGCCTTGTCCCTTGATGTCGTGTGGGTAACCGACGACTGCGGCTTCTGCGACTGCCTCGTGTTGTCCGATCGCGCCTTCGACCTCTGCTGTGCCTAATCGGTGTCCAGAGACGTTCAGAACATCGTCCACGCGTCCTGTAATCCAATAATAACCATCTTCATCGCGTAGGACCCCATCGCCTGTCATATAGTAGCCGGGGAACCTGCGGAAATAGGTGTCCAAAAACCGTTCATGGTCGCCGTAGACGGTTCGCATGATACCGGGCCACGCCGTTTTAATGCACAAATAGCCGGTTGCTGGGTTCCCTTCTACTTCGTTACCCTCTTCATCAAGTATCACGGGTTCAATTGCAAAGAATGGGAAGGTCGCCGAGCCGGGTTTCAACGGTGTTGCGGCAGGCAGCGGGGTCATCAAAATCCCACCCGTTTCGGTTTGCCACCATGTATCCACGATGGGGCACCGCTCTTCACCGACGATATTGTAATACCACAGCCACTCCGGTTCTTTGATCGGTTCGCCGACTGTGCCGAGGAGTCTGAGCGTGGATCTGTCATATTTTTCGACCCATGTATCGCCTTCTTTCATCAGCGCCCGCAGTGCTGTCGGGGCAGTGTAGAAGATATTAATGTTATGCTTCTCAACGACCTGCCAAAAGCGTCCGAAGTCGGGATAGTTTGGCACCCCTTCAAACATGACACTGACCGCACGATTGGCGAGTGGACCGTAAATAATGTAAGAATGCCCGGTAATCCAGCCTATATCGGCTGTGCACCAGTAGACATCGCCTTCGTGGTAGTCAAAAACCTGCTGGTGGGTGTAGGAGGTATAGACAAGATAACCGCCCGTTGTATGCAGAACGCCTTTCGGTTGACCCGTCGAGCCGGAGGTGTACAGGATAAAAAGCGGGTCTTCCGCATTCATAACTGCGGGTTCGCAGTCTGTATCGGCGTTCGCCATCGCTTCATGCCACCAAATATCTCGCGAAACATCAAAATCGACGGCATCTCCAGTGCGCTCCACGACGACAACTTTTTCAATAGAGGGACATTCTGCCACCGCGGCATCTGCGTTTGCCTTCATCGGTATATCGCTACGGGGGCCCCGCATTGCGGTGTCCTGCGTAATCAACAGTTTACATTCCGAGTCGTTAATCCTGTCTCGGAGGGATTCCGCTGAAAATGCGCCGAAGACGATAGAATGCACAGCACCAATCCTTGCACACGCTAACATCGCGATTGCCAACTCCGGCACCATCTGCAAATAGATACAGACGCGATCGCCTTTTTCAATACCTTGTGCTTTCAAGACATTGGCAAACTTTTTGACCTCAGCAAGGAGTTCACTGTAGCTGAAGGTTTTATCCTCAGATGGAGCGTTCCCTTCCCAGATAATGGCGGTTGCATCCCCGTGCCCGGCTTCTATATGTCGGTCGAGGCAATTATAGCAAGCGTTCAGTGTGCCGCCTTCGAACCATTTAATCTCAGCATTGATAAAATCGTAATCGCGGACCGTATTCCATTTCTGATACCACGTCAATCGTTCCGCGACCGTTGCCCAAAATGCCTCCGGATATTGAATAGATTCGGCGTATTGTGCGTGATAGGTCTCTAAACTGTTGACGTGCGCATTCTCTATGGGATAGGCAGTTTCTGCTGGTGGAAAAACGTTATTAGCCATTTTATGTTATGATCTCCTCTCCAAATCAATCGGCAGTTGTCAAAACGCATCTGTAAGTTGTATAGGATATATTTTATAGGAAAAGCGTAAGCATGTCAACTACAATTATCTGTGCAATTCCGAAATTGCAAATAGACCTTGCGTTTCCAATAGAAAATGAAGTATAATTATCAATCAACAAACGATCTATCTATCATGGTATAGTGGGTATGGAACGAAGGAGACACGCCGATGAGAGAAATGGGGAACTGGCGCGAGTATCAAATTAAAAGACTTGCTAATGATCGGGAGGCAGCAATTGACTATCTCCAATTGACATTGGAGGAATACCGTGCTGACGGTGATTTGTCTTTTTTCCTGAAGGAACTTCGGATCTTTATAGAATCGCAAGGTGGGGTTTCCGAACTTTCCAAACGAATTGGCATTGATACCGAAACGCTTTCAAATATGCTCTCTAATGAGGATGCTACACAATTATTAGGTACGTTTAGCTCTCTGTTGAACGCGCTTGAGAGTCGTCTGGTGATTGAAGATACACCCGCTAAGCATCTGTCCTCTGTGAAACTGTAGCATAGGCTGTTAGCCTGTGCAAAGTATTGCATGTAGCATAGACTGTTAGTTTTCTGTGCAAAGTATTTCCCAATCCGCGAAAAACCGAAATCCAGAAAACTATCGGCAAAATATTTACACATTCTCACAAACCTAAAAACCCTCTTTCTGAAAACCGACTGCCAAAATATTTACACACCCCAAAATGCCATTTTATCTCTTGTCAATCTGGATTAGTATTTGCCTTACCGGATGTGGTATAATTCGTAAGAGTGGAACTTGTCGGATCAGTTGTGATTTCTCATAGATTTTCGTTCGACTTACATTGACCCTGGTTAGAACAAGGATGTAAGCAATGAGTAAGATTGTAATATGGATTTTAACAAAGGTGCTTTCAGTATTTTCAAAAGAGGTCTTGGAGCGCGTTAAGAACAGACATCAAAACTCAAAGAACGCCTCTCACGACTACAATACCCCCTATAAGAAACGTCACGGTCAGCTCCAAGTCTTTTGCGTTGGAATGGAAGTACAGAGATCGCTTGACGACGTTTATGTAACCGTTCAGTTCCTAGCTAAAAGGAAAGCAACAAAGCATAACTCTACCGAAGATGTTGGAAAGGTATTTCTACAGAAAGGTAGAGAGTATTTCACTTCAACTTCAGATAAACGCCAAGGCGCGATGAGGGTTGCCACTAACGAGCAGTATCTGATGGTGCTCGGAGGTCCCGGTGTCGGGAAATCGACCTTTCTCCGCAAGGTTGGACTTGAGGCGCTGAAAGGAGAGGATGGAAACTTTGAACATCAATGCATTCCCGTTTTTCTTGAACTGAAGAGATTCACCGAGGATTCGATTGATATTGAGGCATGGATTACCGAGGAGTTTAAGGTATGTGGCTATCCCTGTCCTGAGCGGATAGCGAACGCTAAGTTGGAAGCGGGTGAGCTGCTAATACTTTTAGGACTTACGCACTACTTCTTAAAGTCCCCCTGATAAGGGGGATTTAGGGGGTTAAAAAGATGATAAATGCTGCTTTTTTGTGTCCAAATGTCCGATATTTGATCCATTTGCGTAAGTCCTGACTTTTTGATGGTCTTGACGAGGTGCCAAAGCCAAAGGTTAACAACGTCATTAGTAAAATTGGAGATTTCGTCGATCGATATAGCCAAAATCGTTTTATTGCCTCTTGCCGTATAGCGGCATATACGAGCGGGTTTACACGTTTTACTGACGTGGAGATGGCAGATCTTGATGATTCGCAGATTCAGACTTACATCAACAATTGGTTTGCATCAGCGTCCAATCGAAAGATGAAAACTGCCCAACAGTGTTGGCAAGCATTGAATGCCTCAGAGCATCGAGCAATAAAAGAATTAGCACAGAATCCTTTATCACTCGCGCTGTTGTGCCAGGTTTATGAAGACTCACAAGAATTTCCATCGAATGAAGCGATTCTGTATAGAAAAATTCTTAACATTTTTCTCAAAAAGTGGACAGCAGAGAAAGGTGTTCGTAGAGACCCACCAATGAGTCCGTATTTGGCTATCCCGACTGTAAAGGAGCTACTTTCTGAAATTGCAGCAGAGAACTTTAAAGCAGACCGTCTTGTTTTCAATGAGGACGAACTCATCGATCAGATTCAAAACTTCTACCAACGGAGGACAGATACATCCTCAGAATTTGATGCTTCCGGGATCTTAGACGCACTTCTTGTTGATCCAGGGCTTTTCGTTGAAAGGGCTAATGGTATCTACTCTTTCCTCCATTTAACATTTCAGGAGTATTTAACAGCGAATCGCATCGCAGGAGACAAACCTTTAATTGAGGATTTG
This sequence comes from Candidatus Poribacteria bacterium, assembly GCA_009839745.1. Classification (NCBI taxonomy): domain Bacteria; phylum Candidatus Poribacteria; species Candidatus Poribacteria bacterium. The sequence goes on along the minus strand of VXPE01000133.1, from coordinate 1,178 downwards.
GTGAGTAAGCATTTATATGATTGGCAGTGGCGAGAAGTCTTCTTATTCACCGCTGGACTGATGAGCAAAACAGACGGTTTGCTTCTGGAAATGGAAGCGGAAGCCGTTGAGTACATCGATACCCCTGAACTCGAAGGACTGCTCCGATGGGCAGAAAAGATTACAGATGGCCCAAATGATCAATACAACAAAATTACCAGACGACTATTTGCCGTCCGCCAATTCATTTCCCTATGGATGCTCAACCAAATTTATGAAGAGATCGACGATATTATCAATGACGATCCAGACTATGATGACCCAGACTATGACGACTTAGAACTTGATCGGAGTAGCGACCAAGACTTTGCATTCTACCATTATCTTGACCTGGGCCAAGATTTATACCAAGAACTCGACCAAGACCTCTACCAAGGTATCGACCGAAACTTCTCACCCACACAAAACCTCTACCGGGGACTCAACCGATACCGAGATCTTTACCTTGACCTCTGCTGGAAGTCCGATATCGAAAAAGATCCCTACACAAACCTACATCAAGATATTTACCGATATATGAATTCTAATTCCTATCCTCCTAGATTTTCTAAGTTCGGAGATCAGTTCAGCAGAGAATTGGACAATCGAATAGCGGTTGTTGAGCGTATGGAACAAATGAAAATTTTCAATGGTGTGGATTTACAATGTATGGTTCAGCGGTTTAAGGCACAACGGGAATTCGTCACAGCAGCAGATGAAGGGGAATCTGTTAAACCACCAACGAAATCTATTCACGACACATGGCTTTCGGTTTTGGGTATCACCAACGACATGCTCAATATTTCACACGAGGAGTTAGGTTGCTATGTCATGTATATTGAGGCAATGGAACTTATCTTCGCGTGCAAAGCAGCTGGATGTGTTTCACCTGAAGTATGGCAGGAAATTGAGGAGGGGTTCTCAAGTGCCAGAAGAACAGAAGAAGTTCTTATGTTCAAAAGTTTAAGAGATGTGCTGTGAAACAGATTCCAACCAGTCAATAGCAGTTTGCTCGTCTCTTTCGATCGAGATTTCGACAGCTCGCTTTGCACATTCCAGCAGGTCTTTGGCGCGCTTACGTAAGTTGAAGGATTCGATAACTTTCTTAGGACTTACGCAGTAGCGATTTATATCGCAGAGGATTTCAGTTGTTGACAAAG
>VXPE01000132.1 GCA_009839745.1 Candidatus Poribacteria bacterium | reverse complement strand
ACCTGCTTTTCTGCTTTTCTGCATCTTAATTCTTAAAATTGTCCAAACTTTAGTAGTTAAAGAGGTCCTTGATATGAGTTGTGATGATATAGTAAAGTCCAAACAATATGTGGACGCTTTCAAAAATGCGACACACCTTTCCGTTAGTGTATAGGTAATCAGGGGCATTACTATAAAATAAAAACACTTGTGATTAAGGATGCCCTTTAAAATTGATGCCCTTTAAAATTAAAGACACCGTTTTTCCGCGAATGGGTGCATAGACACCAATGTATCTTCAGATTCGGTATAACTTGCATACCCACAGAAAGTAAGTGCCAAAAATAGAAGAAAAGCCTCATAGTATGACATCGGCGTATCCTCAATTGCGTAGGAACAGTATATCATTTCCCTATGTAGAAGGTTCCATGAAGTTTCGGTGATACGATTAAAAAAATGATTGTAGGGGCAGGTACAAGACCTGCCCACATTTACTTCTTAATGGAGGACAAACTTGCTGTGAGGTAACACAACAGGAGTGTCGAAAACGGAAGTCAATCGTTTGAATTAATCCCTGAATTACAAGGATTATGAATCGACGCATTTGCGTACCCATTCCCCTAAACAGGTACCGTTTTCCGTTGTACCCTCACACACACTTTCACAAGACTCCCCGGGGTCACAGTCAGTATCAAAACGGCACTCATCAACTCCAGCATAAGCGGAAGGGGAAAGCACTGATTGAACTAACAACAGACTCCCACTTGCTATTCCTAATGCCAGCGGTACTTTGACACCAACACGGCCGTCTTCAGATTTCAGGAAGTGATTAATTTTACCAAAGATCTTGGCATTCATTTCGGACTCCTCCTTTCTGCCAATGCTCCATCTTGGCGGGATTGGTTTCCTGACCCCCACGGCTCGGAAACCCATTTCCAGCATCAATCATATCGCACGTCGGAGCAGAACCTGTACGCTGGAAATGCTTGACAACCGATTCAACTTCAGCAGATGTGTGATGTTCAGATAACACTTCTGCCAATGCGGTTTCAAGATGTTCATACCTACCCGTTCCGTGTCGATAGGCACAAGTGTCTATCGTCCCGGTCCCTGGGTCATATTGACGACAAAAAATCGATGGGAACAGAGGACTCGCTGTCTTTGAAAAACCTCTTTTTTTACGAAAATTCGCTTCAAACAACCGCACGAGTTCCCCTGCCGTTTGTTCCCAAGTAAATCGTTGCATTAGCCCCTTAGCAGCGTCTGCAAATGCCGCACGCCCACCACAGGGTGCCAACAGTCCGTTTATTGTCTGTGATAGATGCCGCAGTGGTACACGGAAATTGCCAAAACTATCCCAGTCCGACTTCACGGCAACCCCAGCACCCGAAACTTCTGCAGGCATCCCATACTTCGTCATTACAACACAAGCCGTTCCATACGCCATCGCTTCGGAAACCACCGAAAGCGGGGTTCCGGGAATCGCAGGAAAACACACAAGATCCAGTGCCTGAAAGAATAGCGGTAAAATCGTTCGAGTCTCCTCACTGTCAACACTGAAGATCACCACATTCTCCGGCAGATGTAGCGCGCGCCGCGCTAACACCGCATCATAGACAAAAATCGTGAGGTGCGGGTTAGATCGCGCAAACTCAGAAATCCACACCGCGCCGCGATTCGGTTCAAATCCAGATATCAGTCCGATAACCGGTTGTCTAACGAACATCGGATTTTCAAAAACCGCCGCCGTGTGACGCTTTGCTAACGCTTTATCCCCTAACGACTCGGAAACCACGTCTATGCCGTCAGGAATAACACACACTTTTTCTCCCGGAATATCCAACTCTTCAAGCCACGCCTTCATCCACGATGACTTTACGACCAACGTATCCTTCGCATCTTGGAAAGCGTTCAGCGTCAGAAGGGTCTCAACTATACTCCCTTGTAAGCCCTGAAAACCCTCTATACAGTGCACAATGGGGACATCTGAAACCTGATAGAAGAGCAGATCATCTAACAGGAACTGCGACAGGAGCAGGATACCTGTGTATCCGTCATCTGCATACCATGCTGGAGAAAAAGTGTTGTCATCCGTAACTTCTATATGCCGAACATCAATTTGTCCCAGATCTATGTGCGTCGCTCCGTCTTTGGAAAAGTTAAACGTCTCCAACTCGGCATACTTGGTCAGGTGCGTTAAGAGTCGATACCGATTCAGATTCGTGACGTGGTCCAACGCCAACTTCTCCTTCGTAAAATCGAAGGGGACCAACAACTTCGGATGTCGATCTCCATTCGCATGAGGAAGTCTCTCCGCCTCAATCTCAGCACGCAGAAGGATGCCCTGCCTTCCAAGTTGCTCCAACCGTTCAATGCCATCGAAGATAGAGGATACCTTGTACTTCTGCTTCAGTTCTTTCACGATATCATACTGGGTCTGCGCCCCATAACGCGAAAGGATCTCCCATTCCACGGCGTTTACTTCAACAATGTCGTCCGCCTCAAGGTCAGCTACATATTTGCGTCCGCCATGTTCAAACTTATGGTGACGCTTCAGGCGATAATCTGTTCTACGTTTCATTATTCTGTTTCCATTTCGTAATTTTCTTGTAGGAGTGATCTCCGAATCCCGACCTCCTCTTCTGTAGGAGCGACCTCCGGGTCGCGATTCTTACTGACCGCTGACTGCTTATTAATCAAGCCGTTGCATTAATTAAGCCGCGAACCCTTTTAAGAGTTGCCTTGGCTTCCGTTTCATCCGAGACCAGTGCAGTGAGCAGTGCCTCCGCTTCTCTGGGCGTATGGTCTTTCAAAATACTCAACACCAACCCGTCCTCAACACGCATCGGATACGCCGCATTTCTTATGAGACACCGATCGTAACGCGTGTTCATACTCAACACAACCGACTTGTATTTCAATATCTCTGCTTCTCCCGATGCCAACGTTTGTGTCGACGCGAACACACTCAAAAGCCTGTTCGGATTCATAAGCCGCTTTTTCCGATGAAGCTCCTCAAACAATTGCACAATCTGGCGCGCAGTCTTATCCCAAGTAAATGACACCGCCCGCGCTCTCGCCTTCTTAGAAAGCCGCTCACGCATCCCAGTATTTCTGAATAGTAAATTAAGCTTCTCCGAAAAATCCATCGGGCACGGATAACTCACAAGCGTCGCTATGTCTTGGTCGAAATTCTCGGCATCCGCAATCAACCCAGCATCCCCGACAACCGAGGGAACACCATCGAAATTCGGAACGACCGGTGGAACCCCACACGCCATTGCCTCAAGCACCGTTAACCCAAACGTCTCCTCACCTGACATCGACAGAAAACAGTAGACATCAAACGCATTGTAGATAATCGGTAACTTCTCACGCCGATGGAAACCCACATACACAAGATTGTCAGGCAACTCACATGACGCATACCTACCGAGACCCGGACCCGCAATCAAGAAAAGCAGATGGGGATTCAGCTCTGCCAACTTCAAGTAGACGGATGCCCCTTTCTCCGATTGCACTCGTGAGAGATAACCCACAGTCGGCATCGTTTCAATACGGGCATCTCCGACTGCTTCCGCAACTTCCCGCTTTGCCGCTGCCTTGTCCATCGGCTTAAACAACGCTGAATCCACACCGTTTGGCAGTGTATTGAAGAAACTCGGATCCCACACATAATCTCTATAAAACTCGCGGACATAATCTGAAGGTGCCGTAAAACCATCACAATCTCGCATTGCTGCATAGTGCCGTAAAAGGGAATTCATCGCATAACCACCGTGCCCGCGCGGCGCATGACACTGAACCAGAATCGGAGGGAGTTCAATCTCTTCATAAAGCGGAAAAAGCCAATTCTCATGCTCTCGATGTAGCGTGAGAATACCGAAATATGTGTCACTGACCCTTCGACTCAATCGCTTTAAGTCACGCACACTCATACTGACTTCATACATATTCTCGGCTAACTCGCGATTTTGAGCACCGGCAAAATGAAGGTCTACGTAGTTGATAAGGTGATGAAACATCTGAGAAAGTGCCATGTTCGTGCCAGCAGAGAGTAATTCAATATCAAAAAACGAATCCGCCGTAATACTCGGGATAGCGACAAGTAACTTTCGTCGTTGACTTTCATTGCTGAAAGTCGTCCTGAGCCCCTCACCACGATTGAATAATAAGCCTTCCCGCTCAAGTACCGCGAACCTCTCAAATGCCTCAAGAATATCGTCATCCGTATAAGAGTTTCCGAGGGTCTGCTGGATTTCTATGTCGTTCTGGCTCTCCGCAAACTTCAACATCTCTCTCATTACAACCGAAAGCTCAACAACACGTGCTTTTTCAAGGTCCGCTGCATAAAGGGCATTTTCCGCTTCAAAAATATAAAGAGGATGCAAGGTTTTAGGAAAGAAATTTTGCACTGTTATCCTCCATCCTTTGCCTCGTTAAGTTGATAAAATTTTCCACACTATAATTTTCGACCCTCTATAATTTAAAGACACCGTTATAGGCGAAAAAGGTGCATACTGTTAAAAAGGTTTTAAAGGTTTGAATTGTCTAGTAGGGGATTCTATACAGCTGTATAGGAAGGATTTTAACGAGAAATATTTTACTAACAAAAAAGCATCAGAAAACAAATGCGTTTTATGCTACAATCTTGCCCTAAACAAATCACCAGTCCAGAAAAAAATAAAAAAATCCGCATCTTTCAAATATTTTTGATATAAATGCACCCTTCCTCCAATAAATTGTGTCTTTAAATTAAAAAGGGGAACGCAATTCTATTAAGCTTTTAACGAGAATGGTTCATTAACCAAGGGGGATGGTTCATTAACCAAGATGATGGAGAATTCTGATGATAGATAACGATGTGCAACTGATTCAAAGAATTTTGTCGGGCGACGACGAAGCGTTCAGTATATTGATGCGAAAACATAAAAAAGGTGTTCATGCCCTTATATGGCGGAAAATTGGGGATTTTCAGATTGCCGAGGAAATTACCCAAGACACCTTCATTCAAGTCTACAGAAAACTTGGGACACTGGAGGATCCAAACCGATTTGATGGATGGCTTTATGTCATCGCCAATCGGCTCTGCATTAATTGGATAAAGCGAAATAAAGCTAAAATGGACAGGTTGAATATGCAATCCTTAGAGGAAACACTTCCAGAAGAGATAGAAGAGGCTTCCCATCTACACCATACCTTCCACCAACGCGAAACTGAAGCCGGAAAGCGTCGCCAAAATCTTGTCAAAACGCTTCTGGAGAAACTTCCAGAGAGTGAGCGAACCGTCGTGACGCTCTACTATCTCGGCGAAATGACGACCAACGAGATCAGCAGATTCTTAGGCGTGTCAATAAACACAATTAAAAGTCGACTCCGACGCGCACGCAAGCGTCTACAAGAAGAGGAAGCACTAGTGTGCGAAACGCTTAGCGGTGTGCAGTTGTCTGACAATCTCACTGAGAACGTCATGCGACACATTGCCGACCTGAGCCCGACACCAACACCACCGGCAAAAAAACCACTACTCCCTTGGGTAGCATTCGGTTCTGCAGTGGCATTAGTGATACTCTTTGGCATTGGCGGTCAATACCTCCTCCGGTTCCAGCAACCATATAGTTTTGACGCACAATCTGAACCTACCATTGAACTCGTTGACGAACCTATCTACCTTGAGATTGTCGCAAAACCCGCGGTGCGGAATCAGATCGGCAGAACAATTATCCCCGGTAAAAACAGCGGTGCCGGCATGCAAACCTCACAGACCACCCTCACAACAAACGCGTGGGACGACGATACCTCCCAGTTTTCCGATTCACAGTGGACACAGTCAATCGGACCCAAAGGCAGTATCGTCTTCAACATCTTTGAAGCAATCGATGGAACAATCTACGCAGCCGCAAAAACAGGGCTCTATAAATTGACACCCGACGCAACATGGGTACTTATTAACACCGATACCACCGGACAGTACCGAGTGCCTATGACAGAACACCAAAGCACCCTCTATACTGTTTCCGTTGATGAGGTACTCGCTTCGGGAGATAGCGGTGAAACGTGGAACGTTCTTGGCCCGCGTCCGAAGGGGGTCGCAAATGGACTCATCGTCTCAGCACCAATCCCAAAAAACGATCCCAACGCAACTGTAACGCTGTACCTTGCCCTTCAAGAGAAAGGAATCTTTCGATCTACTGATGCTGGTCAGCACTGGAACCCCATAAACAACGGATTGACAGGAAAACGGATTTTTACAATCGCTGCAATAGGAAACACCTTATTCGCTGGTACAAACCAAGGACTCTATCGCCTCGGTTCAAGCAATTGGCAGCAATTGATCACTGACGCATCCAATGCAGTTTACGCCCTGACCGTTGACGAAAATAACCTCTATGTTGGAATGGCACCTGATGTCGTCTACTCTGAATCCAGTAAATCATATCCAAAAATATCGAACCTTGAAGTATTACAAAAAAGGATCTTCCACTCACCAGATCTTGGAGACTCCTGGACTGAAATAACACCTACAGATGAATCTCAGGTCACAAACTTAGACTCTGCTATACAGGTCCTGGCTGCAGGTAAAACCCTCTTAATCCTCGGCGTAACTGAATTTCGATCTATTGATGGTGGGAAAACTTGGACACATCTTAGATCAAACATCAGTTCACTTGGCTTGCCTAGATTCCCAGCAGTGGCTATTGATGAGAATACATTTTACAAAGCCGATGCATATGGGATCAGCCGCACAACCGATGCCGGTGAATCTTGGCACCCTTATGTAGACGGAATGACAGGTCCCGCAACGTACGACTTGATCGATCTAAATCATAGACTCTATATGCATATCGGTGGAGACCTTGTCCAGTCAACTGATGGAGGTAAGACTTGGGCAAGTGTTCACTTCGATACCCACGCGCACACACAAACGGGAGATCGGTCTTCGGTTAGCGGTTATAACGAAAACCTGTTAACCGATAACCGGCAACTAACAACGTTAACCCGCAACTCGACTCCGATACAAAACTTAAAGGCACGAGTTGCGGATCAAAACCGTTTCGATACTGATTTTTATGCCAACGTAAAACTAACGATTGCTGATAACGTCCTCTATGCTATTTCAATTAAGGAAAACAAACCGTTTATCTTCCGCACATCCGCTCCGGGCGATGAATTCATCCCGATTCATGGGGTCCCCGCTTTTGACACCGAGGTCGCACCAGACAATGGTAATCCCTCAGCATATATGTTGCATCTACTGAGAAAAAAACACACGAACATCGGAGTCTTCGCCGTTGATAGTGGAACATTTTACGCTGAATATAAGAGGCGACTTTTCAAATGGAAACCCGGTAATCCTGAATGGACGGACACAGGATTGGTCGATATCGACTTCCAATCTGCAGTGGCTGTTTCTGATAAAACCATCTACTTCGGTAATGGAAATGGGAAATTGTTTCAATCCTTTGACAGCGGAGACAGTTGGAAAGACATCACGTCAACGCTACCGATCCGCTTTGCACATTTCAAGGAGATTATCTCCGCGGGTTCAACAATTTGTATCGGAACCGATAAAGGGGTCTTGATCTCACAAAATGGAGAACACTGGCAAGTCATCACCGATAAAAACCGGATGCCCACCGTTATAGACAAATTCGCTGTGGACGGCACGAGAATCTATGGTGTCGGCGATAGCGGTGCCTACCGATTAGATGCTCACAGCGAGTGGGAATTGCTTTCCGCAGACGTTCCGGATAGTATTCTATCACTCGTTGTCAGTAAAGATCGCCTTTACGTCGGAACCCATGACCACGGTATGTTCCACATCTCGCTTAAGGAGCAAACGGATATAGCCAACTCGTTCTAAACTTTCCCGATTCCCGACTTTCTTATTATGAACGGAGGAATAGGAAACATGGACCCAAACTATAGATACAAGGGCGCACGCCTTAAGCCCAAAATCGCCAAAGCAATTATCTTAGAACAATTCGCAGGAAAAACCATGAGTAGACGAGAGATTGATGACGGCGTTATCCAACACCATCAATCAAACGGCGGCCTTCCATCAACAGCGAAAACAAACCCTATCAAAGCGGCACTGAGATATTTAAAAGGTAAGGGGTTTGCCGAGAATGTTTCCAGAGGCTCAGGCAGTACGTGGCGAATTTTTGAAAATCCCAAACCCGTTTCTGAACCGTTGGACACCCACGGGCTCATCGCAGTTATTAGATCAGAAATTCAATATCTTACAACACTCATAGAATCTTTTGAGCGTCGAATCTCTGAATTGGAAGCAACGCTCACCAAAGACAGGCAATAGTCATCTCCCTTCCTGACAGATTTCTAACATAGAAAACACAAGACGACTTTCCCGTAAACTCACAACACCCACAACCCTGAACCACTCACACGAAATAATGGTTAACAACTACAAACCAGCAAACGCATCAACTTATGGGGAGGCTCCACAATCGCCCGGCATCCTCCCCACCTCCATCACCTCTCCAAAACCACGCCTTCCCGTTCAATACGCGCGAAGGTTTCTTTGTATTCAGCACTGCCATCGTCGTCCCAATACATCGTAGAAATAGGGGCGGTGTAGCGCATCGGAATCAGACGGCTCCGATCCGGACGCACCATGAAAAGTGAATTCCTTGGATCCGCGATGTTATACATCCTCGTCCCGTTTTTGAATTGAGATTTGAGAATCCACCGCTCCTGTTCCGGCAATTTTAAAGACTTCAGACGCTCTAATTCATCACGATCCAGCGTCACACCGAGTCCAGGAGATTCAGGAACACGCACAAATCCGTTAATCGGGGTTAAATCCTCGTTGACCACATCTGTTTTCCACGTCTCAGTATCCGAATGAAAATGGAAGGTCGCCGTTGGAAACGCCGCCATCATGTGAGTGGTCATCGCACGCGTGATATTTCCACCGACATTCTGAAGCATGAACGGACTCCCATTTGCCGCAAAAAGTCCTGCGCGCCGGATCCCATCACCGATCTTCGCGTGTCCGAGCATGTAAATGTCTGCAGGTCTCATGAACACCTCGTATGTTGCACCCATCGGAAAATGGTGGAGGACAATCGGCAATCGCGAGCGTTGGCGGAGTTCTGCGTAACCCTGCAGGTCTTCACCAGGCAACGGATCTTCAAAGCAACCCGCGATGCGATATTGAGACAAGGCATCAACTAATTCAGGGATGTGGTCATCTGTCCCGCCCATCGTGAAGTCGTAGTGGATCTTGAATCCCTCCGGTGCAACGGCTTCCATTGCCGCCGTCTGGTCGAGGACATTCTCGAAGGGTGAGAGATGATATTTCATCCACGTATACCCCTGTGCCACATACGTAGCAACGGTCTCTGCCATGCGCGCCGGGTCGGTCGAAACCGTCCAACAGCCCACAGGCACCCATGAACGATACTTCTGTCCGAATAACTTATACACCGGCACGCCGGCTGCCTTCCCCATCAAGTCATACATCGCTGTGCCGAGTCCAAGTGAGGTCTCATCTCCTACCCAGTCAAACGGATTCGTCCCGATATACAGATCAATAATATCTTGAGGCTCGCGTCTCCCGCTCTCACCCAATCCCTCCAAGCCCGTATCTGTCCGAGCAACGTATACAGTCCGCCGGATCGGACCATAGTAATGATTGAGTTGATAGGCGAGAAAATCTTGATATTCAAGCGTAATCTCGTGAACTTCGATTTCTGTAATTTTCATAGTGAATGCCTCTGCCATACTTGCTTTTAAAATTGATAGATGCTATAATTTATAGTTAGAATGAAATAAAAAAAGAAAAGTTTCACACCGAATCTGCTTGAATTGAACACTAAGGGTCAGGAGGAAAATCGTGCGTACTTCAACCTTTACTCCCGAAGAAGCCGGTGCCGGTTCTATCCAGTTTGAACCCGTGCCTGTAGAGATGGTAGAGCAGACCGATCTTGACTATCATCAAGTCTGTCGGGCTGACGAGTTTCAAGACTTGGAAGGCAAGCCGTTCCACGTCAACGGCACACACTTGGCTGTTTTTAAATACGAAGATAAATTTTACGCTGTTGATAACCGATGCCCACACATGGGGTATCCTATGTCCAAAGGCAGCATTCGAGATGGTGTCCTGATTTGTCATTGGCATCACTGGGAATTCGACCTCAAATCAGGAGGTTGTTTTCAGGCGTTTGGCGATGATTTGAAAGCCTTTCCCGTTGAACTCCGCGATGACGGTTACCTGTATGTTGGATTAGCAAAAGGTGAACGAGAAGCGGCAAAACGACGCGTCATTGACCGTGGCAAACGGGCACTCGAACGAGGGCTTAAAGACCGCAGCACCTTCTTTATCGCGAAAGCCGTCACCGCGCTGCGAGACGCTGGCGCAGCACCGAACGAAATCATTCATCAGGGCCTCCACTACGGTGCCCATAAAAGTAGCGAGGGATGGTCGTCGGGTGTCGCTATCCTCACTTTGGCGGCGAACTTGTGGGACGATGTAGATCCAAACGATCACAACCTGTTTCTCGTCCACGGCTTAACTCAGATTAGCCGTCGAACGACAGGGAGCTCCCGTCCCTATCGTGCACCGTTTCCTGCAATGAGTGAGGAACACGACCTCGAAACGCTCAAGCGGTGGTTCCGCTACTTTGTGGATAAACGGCACTCAGGGGCAGCCGAGCGCATCCTGTTGACGTTAAATGACCGCGGCTACGATAAATCAGTGCTCGCTGATTTCGTCTTCACCGCCGCAACCGACTTCTACTTTACAGGCGACGGACACGCCCTCGATTTCGCTAACAAGATGTTCGAGGCGTTGGATTATGTCGAATGGGAAGGCGCACACGAAATCTTACGCCCGATTGTTGTTGATCTCGTGAGTCGAACCCGTCATGAGGAAACCTCACGCTGGGCAGATGCCGTGCCTGTGTTAGAACCCGTCTTTGAACGACTGGACAGTATCTGGAAGGACAACCAAACCAACGCAGCGGAACTCGATATTTCAGCGTTTACACAGACACTCCTCGGTGACGATTTTGAACCAATTGTCGTTGCGGTGGAAGAAAAACTGCGTGCCGGTGTGAATCCACGAGACATCTGCCGCGCAATGACCTATGCTTCGGCGATCCGGACAGCTCGTTTTCATCTCAAAAACGAAGGCGATTGGCACGATGTGGCGAACATTTACTCCTACGCACACGCCCTGTATCACGCCTTTGATTATGCACCGAGTGCACACTTACTGCGTGGTATTTTTCACGGTGTCGTTTTCTTAGCATATCTGCGTTGGTTGAACATGCCTGCCGCCCGTATACCGAGACAGGGACAGCGACTTGATGAAACCTATGACTCTCTTGATAAGATGCTGGAAAGGCTACAAGAGTTTGCGGATTTCCAGAAGGTCTATGAGGCAGAAATTCTGGTGAACCAATATCTGGAGGAAGGGCATGAGATTGAGCCGTTGAAGCAGGCACTCTCACACATCCTTCTTCGCGAAGATGCAGAACTGCACATGTTCCAGGTGCTGGAAGTGGCGTTTCGACATTACGAGTTGTCGGCGGATGTGGAAGAACAGCGAATGCATCTATTGGCAGCGACCCGTTACATCACAGCGCAGAAGTTGATGAAAAATATCTTGTGGTCCACCGAAAATGCGGAGCGTCTCGCTCGCGGTGAATTACTGAGTGAACGCGACGATGATTAACATCACTCTCTCTTCTGGTAGGCGAGGTTTTCCAACCTCGCCTATTCGTTTGCAAAAAAGCAATCTTGAACAGTGATGCTTTCGGACGAGTGTTCTTCACCACTGATTTTAATTGCTTCACCACTCCCCACACGTCTCCCATACTCGCGGTGCACCGCGTCGATACGGCAGTCGGTAACCGTTACGTTGTGAGATTCAGAAAGCGTAAGCCCGTCGTTATCCGTTCGAATGTCCACGTTGTCAATAAGCGTTCCGTCACAATTTTCAGATAGAATTGCGGCATCACCGCCTCTATAGACATTCAGGTTTCGGATTTTCACGTTTTTAGTGCGTTTTAATGCGATACACGTGTTACCCATACCATCAAGGGTTCCCGGACCGTATATTTTCACGCTTTCCAATTCCGATCCGACAAGCATCGCGATATCTGCGTTCGGATAGGAATACTTAAGCACAGCCCCTGTGTCAACTGCGAACGTAACGTTGCTTTTCAAGTAGATAGAACCCGTCGCGTAGACACCGGAAGGTACGAAGACCGTCCCGCCCCCAGCGGCGTGGCAATCGGTGATGGCTTCGTTAATCGCATCTGCATCATTTGACGTGCCATCGGCAACGGCACCGAAATGCTTCACGTTGTATGTGCCAACTTTCGCAAGTGCTTCCGCTGTCAGTCCTGCGAGGGTTTCCTCGCGTTTTCTGCCCGTATACTTCTCAAAATTCGTCACCCATTTCTTAAGCGTCATACTGCGCACGGATGCGGCATAGTCCACCAGCGTTTCCAGCGTGTATTCATATCTATGCGAGTCTACTCTACCTTCAAGCGTTTTCCAGAGTTCGGATGCCTGTATCGCCATCTCGACCGCCTCTTCCATGTTGGCGTAGATGTCTTGGATGAGGGTCCTACCGATAGAAAGTCGCTGATCGTGTTCTGCAAAGTGGAATGCGACGAGATGCGCTTCCGCACGCAACGGATCCCCATATATCTTGCGAAGTCCTGGGGCATACTGCGCTAACACGCGTTCACGCAACGCTGGGGTCGTAACACCTACCCCTTCCCTGTTGACGATATAGGAGGTCTTGTTCTCTGTCATATCGTCGTCGGAGGAATCAAGCCATATACCGCGGTAACCCCGATAGTTGTAGGATTTACGCGTCACCTCTTCAAGCATCATTAGGATAGTCTTAACCGTTTGAAGTATATCTGGATCATCGCCAAATGTCTGCTGAATCCATTCCGTGTAAATTTCATCTACCGTCAGGTCTGGGTTCCAAGAGAGCCGACCCAGTCCGTAATAGTTCACGGCGTTCAATGGGCATTCCGTCCACGCCGGTGACGGTGAGATCATCGACACCCCCATGATGCAATCCACACTGAATTTGTTAAGACTCCCCGGTCCGTTGCGATAGGTGTCCTGTTCAAACCACCATTTCCACTTTTTGACCCAAGAGACGGGCCAACTCTTGTCAATGACGAGTTCGCTGCCATAGAGATTTTTCTGAATCGCACCGTCAAGTGCCGGGATCGGTGCCCACAGATCCCAATCCATAGGACTGCCTTTCGGAACGATAATAACATTATCTCGAAAGTTGCCGTCTTCGTGTGCGAACAGATCGTAAGGGATCAAGTTCCGATAGGGTTCAGGTGTATATCGCAAGTTGCCATAGACAAACGCGCGCACGAGCACCTTTCCACCATACGGTTTCAGTGTATCCGCAATCCGGTTCGTCATTGGTGGACGTGGATCACCGTTCTGTTTCTCAGAACCGAGTTTCATCATATAGCCACCGAAGTCAGGGACTCGCGCATAGAGGGTATCGGCGGTTTTTGGGTCGAGTGCCAGGAGATAACTCGGACTCCAGTAGAGTTTGATGCCGTAGTCTCGGCAGATGTCGGCGAGTTTTTCGACCCCATCGAGATGCTCCAAAAAGTTGTTGCGGTAGTGCCAGTTAATCTCACTCGGACAGAGCGCATTCCAACCGCACGATGCCAACATACGCACCCAATCTCGGATGCGCCTCGTATCACCCGTGCGCAACTCTTCCCAACTGAAGATTGAATCGTCTCTGCCACCCCCGCGCCATCTGTCGCCGAAAAGTCCTCGGAAGTAAGACCAGTGTGACACCATACGGATCGGCACCTGTGGATTTTCCAGCACATCGAGTGCGCGCAAATCCTGTCCAATCTGGATGCGACGTATCAGGTCGAAGGCGCCAAAAACCACCCCTGAGGGTATTCCGCCCACAACCACAACGGCATCTTCGATTGCCTTGATGACGAACCCATCCCTTTCGATTCTATCGAGTTGAAGGTCTGCAGCACGATCACGGATCCAGTCGGAGGTATCAACTGTTCCAAGAATGATCTTCGGTCCAGCGACAGTGGCAATTTCCGAAACAGTAGGCTTGAAATTGAACATGGATTCCGCCGCCTGTGCCAATTCAGAAGCAGCCGTCTGGACGGTCGAATTCGCTCCCTCAGCGATAATGTTTCTGAATAAATCTTGATTGTGTTGTCCTGTATCAAGCGGATTGAATTGTAGCCACGCCTTGTAGAGCGTCCTGTCTATTTCTTGGTACTTGTAAGTGTTCTGCCTGCTTTCAGCCGGATTCGTATCCCGTCTTCCCGCATAGATGGCTTTCGTCTCGTCGTAAATCCGACGGATTTCAGCGTCAGTGAGTGGCTTATCGTAAATGCGCAGATCGTCGAGAAAGCCGACAAAGCCTTCACCCGTGTGAATCTCCGTTAAACCTTCACGGCGCAGCGGTTCCGTATCCACCGTCGACAAGTCAATCGTGGCAATCTGTTCGCCATCACGCCACCCGACGATTTGCTTCGCTTCGTCGTCATAAGCGACTGCAAACAGATGCCATTCGGAATCGCCGATGGTGGCTTTCACATGCGGATAGAACGCCCATTCGCGCATGTCGTATTGGGGCCAGTCGTAGTCGAGAATCCCTTCCCAGTATTCAAACTCCTTTTCACCTCGGAAACGCACCTGAAAACAGCCGCGATAGGTGTTCAATTCAATAGCATCGTTGTTATACCTGAGAATGTTGGATCGATCCGATATCGTGTTTAGCCAGAAACAGATTGTGCCACGTGACATCGCAAGCGGGGAGTTCTCAGACACAGGGATCCGCATCGGCTCGGTTTTGGACACCGTTTCGATACACGCCTGCCCCTCACCGAGTGAATAAATCTTTGCGCCACCCAGCACGGCGTGGTTCCCATTGCCAGAGAGATCGGTCCCGGTGCCGTCGTCAAAATTCCATTGTCCCGCAAGCCCACACGCGGCTTGCGTCGACAGCCCTCCAATTTCATCCGCTGTTACACTACTCAGTTCACTCGCTAAGACCAATGCCGCTATTACAAAAAGGGTAATGAATGCGTGATATTCCATGTGTTCGCTCCGTATCTTTAGCGATTAAGATTATTTTGCTTTGCCCTTAGTTTGATCCCTACGGACTGACTTTTATGTTGCCCCATGTGGTGGTTAATTTCCCAGCGGGGTAAACCGCCAGCGCGGATTTCAATCCTTTTGTCATGATGACCTTGATGTCATCTTCAGTGAGCGCGACACTGAAAAACGCGATCTCGTCAAAGAGACCGGAAAAATATTGTCCCCATTGATCTAAGAAATTCGCACCAATACCGATCTCCGTAAAAGTATAAGTATCGGCAAACGTCTCACCTTCTTTGCCATTGTAATAGCCCGTCACATTTCCCTCACCATCGAAGACAAACGCATAGTGTCCCCATTTATTGTCATCAAATTCTGGGATGACGGGTTTCCACGCGCTACTCCAGATTTCAACGGTTTCACCTTGGTACCGAGTCGTGAAAGCCGGATTTGTCGGTCCATTGATATTCGATATCAACCGATCATCATTGGCGGCATCCCTCGGATTTGCCCACAGAACCAGTGTAACTTCTCCATCTAAGCCCAGATCCCCGACAACGACATGCCCCTTACTCTCGTTTCCATCGAATTCCAGTGCGGATCCGAACTTACCGTCCTTCGTCCATTTCGGATCGTTTTCAAATTTCCCATCATTCCCATTTTCAGAGGAATCCGCCGCTGTATTCCCCTTCCCTTCATCAAAGAGCCACATCCCAACAACGGTTTCCAGATCAAATTCAGCACTGCTCATACCAGTAAACACCAGACTCAGGACAATCAAACTTACAAGCATTAAACTCGCCATTACGATTTTCATTTTTCAAACCTCACTTTTATGGAAGTTATTTGCACGGGTTAACACGACCAGGGCGATCATCGCGTCCCCGACAGTCCAGTATCAAAACTTTACGCTTTTTGGTCAATCATACTTGAAAGGATGCCAAGGATCTCGCCGCACTGCCTAATTTGATAGATTCCCATATCAACAGAGAGTTGTTGACCTTCCAATTTGAGGAAGAGCCATTCGGTGCCCGTGGTTGTAGCCCCATAAATACATGGAATTTCATTTCCTCTTTCTGCATTAAAGCGTTGGGCGGCGAGCATCTCCGCAACACACTGTCCTAATCCAGTTGCCGGATCAGCGTTTTTGGCTTCAACGAGGACAATAACCGGTGCCTCCAAGTAAAATTGGTCCGGCGATAGGCTTACCAAAAAATCGCAGACACCTGTTAATCCGTTTTCGGGATCAACACTGAAGTCAATTCCTGAAAAAAAACTAATGCGATGCTCAAAGTGCTCCCGGAGTTCAACAAGGATATTGGCAACAATCAATTCCGAGCGCGCTTTCTCTGTTCTGATAGCGATCGCTAACGGCACTTTTTTTGCCAGTTCCCTTGTGAGATCTTCGCTTGGATCTAGCGGCTCAATATCGGAAAAGATGTCTGTGGATTCAATTTTTTTAAGGTGAAATGTCTTCCGTACCGTTTCTAAGGTAAAATTGCTATAAGCCATTTGTACAGAACCTCATTTTATGTTACAGCCATCGCAGTGAGAAGTTGTCAGTTCCTTCGCCCCGGTTATATGCGTATTTATGGGAGTCCGTGTTTATGGAAACCATTTGCGAGGGCTAACAGGACCAAAGCGAACATCGCTAGTCCGAAAAGCACAATAGCAACGTAGAGATCGGCGTTCCCTCGGAAGGCGAAACTTTTTTCCAAACGCTCGTTTCCGGATTGCCGAATCCTCCTTGTGAGCAGCTGCTTATCGTGTGCCGTCAGCTGCTGCGCGCCTGGAGATGCGAGTGCCGCCCGTTGGTCGAGAAACTTTTGAATCCGCCATTCCCGCCATCTTCGCAATAAGAATCGACACAGAATAACAGTACCAGTGGTTGCGAACAAAACTGTTGCTCCCAGTAACCAATCTGTTAAGGGTAGATGCCAAGGTAGATGTTTCCCGTCCATGGTTTTCTCCTTATTGAAATGATGGGTGAAAGGCATTTAGAGCGTGTCTGGATTCCGAATTTCCAACTTTCCAACCCAATTGGGGATTCAAAACTTGAACGTTAAGGATTGAAATGTGCTTAGGGATGCCATAAGGGTGGCAACTTGCATAATTAGTATAACACATCTGTGTATCTCTATCCCAAATTTTCTTGACTTACCCCCAAAATCTGCTATCATACTCCCATGCCGAAACTCAATCTCAAACCCAACCACAAAGCAATCCGCGACTACTACGCCACGCTACAGCAATACGCACAACACAACATCATACGCGAAGGCGCGGTCAGTTCTCCTTTTGAAACTCTTCTGCACGCCTGTGCAAAGCAGATAAACGCCACGCTTGTCCCACAATACCCAATGCGCGCTCCAAAAGGAAATCGCATCGTTATCGATGGCGCCATCATCGACACATACGGACTCCCGCTCGCCTACTGGGAAGCGAAAGATATAGAGGATAACCTCGCTAAAGCTGCACAGGAAAACAGGACGCAGGCTATCCGCTGGACAATATCCTCTTCCAAACACCACAGCGCGCCATCCTGTATCAGAACAAAGCCGAGGTGCTTGATATAGACATCACCGAACCCGCCAACCTGATTGCCGCCCTTCAACATCTATTTGCTTACGTCCCACCTGAGATTGATAATTGGCAGACGACCGTCTCCGATTTCAGAGAACAGGTGCCGGACCTCGCAAGCAGGTTGAAGACACTCATTGAGCAACGCCACGAAACCGACCCAGCCTTCAAGAAGGCGTTCACCGATTTCTACGATACCTGCCGCACCTCCATCAACCCGGAACTCTCACAGGATGCTGTTGAGGAGATGCTCATCCAACACATCCTTACCGAGCGTATCTTCCGGACGGTCTTTAATAACTCCGCTTTTACCCGCCGAAACATCATCGCACGTGAGATTGAAAACGTCGTTGATGAACTCATCCGACAGGCGTTCAGTCGCGAGGAGTTTCTCAAACCCTTAGATCGGTTCTACCTCGCTATTGAGCAAGCCGCACGGACAAACGGAGCGGTATCGTCAACGACCCGAATCGTGTCGACCAACCGCGATATATTGTGAATTTGGTTGGGCGGGTTATCACCGTCAGCCTGAAAACGGTGAAGGTTGTTAACGGACTGCCACCACTACAACAGTAAACTGGTAGGGTAGCTGCTGACTGGATCTAATTTATTATCTGTTAAAAAGATAGGTGCGGTTTTTTCAACCGCACCAAATCGCCTTTAGGTTTCTATTTACACTTTGAATACTTAAAGGGTGGTAAATTTAGAAAAACACTGCATTCATGGTTTGGTTAATGCCACGGAAAACTCTGGACTTCGCAAAACACTAACCACAGCATCGGCATGTTTAAGCTGCTTGGCAACCTTAGGTGTACAGGTGATGAACAACATATTGAAGGCTGTAGGTTCCTCAATCTTGAAGACTTCGTTATCCAATCCATGTGCCCTAATCCATGCCTTAATTTCATCCTTGCGTTTGACAGAATTTGCTTTTAACAATTTATACTTCTCTGCCCGCCCAATTCCTTCCAATTCTTTGGAAGATGGCCTATTTACCCTCACCATAAATTGAAGCATGTTCGACGGTGGAACCGAGTGAACTGGGGCAGTTCTATATCCTTTCGTTTCCATTTTCTGTAAACCTCGCAAGTCCTGCTCCAACCCTATCCGCGGATGCTTGGAGAGGGAGAGTTGTGTTGATAAGGTGTTGCCGAAGTGCTTTCCCTTGGAGTTTTGTATCTGTTGAGGCATACAGAGCAGCAATTCCAGCAACATAAGGCGCAGCCATGCTCGTGCCGCTCATATACGGGACAAACTCGTCCGGTGGGTCTCGCTTTCAATCACTGAGGCAACCATAAGATCAGCCCCTGGGGCAATTCCGATGTGTTGACCTGCAATAATACCACAAACGTGGGTGCCATGCCCATCTACATCAAAACCGCGGACTTTACGTAGATTGTCAGATCCGGAGCGAAGTGGGACGTATCGAAAATCAATTAGTTTCTTACGAAATTGAATATGGTCTGCATCACAACCAGTGTCAAGCACTCCAATCAATACACCATTTCCTGTAATGCCGTTTTCATGTGCCTGATGAATCCCGCTTTCCACTGGCCAACGTATTTGCTTCCTCCGACGAAAAATCTCTCCAGAGCACATAGGTTTTGGTAGAGAAAGCTGAATATCAGGAATGATCTCATAATCTAATGCCTCAATTGACTTCTGGGCTCCTTGAATTTTCTCCTTGTCCAAACTATTGATTATGTATGCTCCGAGATAGTCGAGGGATATAAAATTTGATGTTTGTTCATCATCTGATGTCTGCTCATTCACAGAAAAGGTTTCTTGGGTGATTTGTTTGAACCCCAACAATGTTAGTGCTTCAGTAAGTTTCTGGGTTCTTGCATCCGTGAATTGTGAGAATAATCTACTGCTGCTTTGCTGCGATTGTTGTTTATCCTCCATCAATACGGTTCCAGAGTCCACTGTCTGAAAGTTTGACTTCTTAGTTAACGCGATAAAACTGTGCATTTAAAACTTTCCTTTTGACTTTATAATGGGTGATTCTTGCCATATTGATGTCTTCCATGTGTATAGAATACTTAGCAAGCATTAAAATTGCAACCAAAATTTGTATGCAAGCAGGAACTACCAGATGCTACACGATAGGCATTCGGACCCGTTACAAGAACTTGTTACATTAATCGGCCCATAAAAAGTAGGAAAAACAAGGATTTCAATTCTAAATAAACTTCAGTATCTTCAAGGGTATCATTGATTTTACTTCTTAAGATTATAGCATATTTGATGACGACATTCAAGGAAGAGCCGCAATCCGACCTAACTTCGTAACTTGATTTCCATAAGTGAATCTGCTATGATATATTATCAACGAACTGAATCCGCTCTTAAACGCGCACTACTAAAAACGAAGAGGTGACATTTCAAATGGACAAAATCTGGCTTCAGCCAAAGCATTATGAACAAGTCAGAACGGTTCGATACTCACTTAAACCCCACGAGCAAACCTGTTGGCATATCATCGCGGGCAGTTCTTATTGGACTCGCCTGTGCCGCCGGGGAATGTCTGATTGCGCCTTACAATGATTACGTGATTCGCAATGTCTTTCTCGCTGGAGGTCATTTTCCTGTCGGTCCATTTTTTGTCTTGACGATCCTGGTGTTGATTGGCAACCGCATCTTGAGTGCAGTTTCTCCCAAACTCGCACTGTCGGCGGGTGAATTGGTGACAATCTGGTGTATCATGGCAGCCGCCTCCGGGATTCCTTCGACAGGCATGATGCGATATGCCTTTAACCCGCTTGTCGCCTACCAGTATTTTGCGACACCCGAAAATGATTGGGAGGCACTTTTCCATCAATATATTCCCCACTGGCGTATTGTTCGTGATGAGAAGGCTATCAAATCCTTTTATGAAGGCATCTCTTCGGGTGAATCCATCCCCTGGGGGACATGGCTGATACCTCTATTCGCTTGGACCCTTTATGTGTTTGTTCTCTACTTCGTTGTGATATGCCTCTCGGTGCTGCTGCGCAGACAATGGGTCGAGATTGAACGGTGTAGCTTTCCGTTGGTTGTGTTGCCTGTGGAGATGGCAAACACCCCGCCGGGCGCGAGAAATTCACTCTTCAGGAACAAAGCATTATGGGTCGGATGTGCCGTTCCCCTATGCATTCACACGTTGAACGGCATTCATGCGTTCTTCCCTGGCGTGCCGGAATTTCCCGTCCGATTCAATCCCCACCCCTACTTAATGGAAAAGCCTTGGAGTGCCCTGAAACCTTTGCAACTCAACTTGTATTCTTCGATCGTGGGGTTCAGCTATTTACTGCCGCTTGAGGTGTCGTTTAGCCTCTGGTTTTTCTTTCTATTCTTCAAACTCCAATGTCTTATCGGTTCGATGCTCGGTTTCCAAATCATCAAAGGTCCAGGCGTGCAACACAACGCGTATTCGTTCAGCGCTTCTCAGGAAATCGGTGCCTGCCTTGTCTTTGTCATCTACACCCTTTTCAAAGCACGGCATCACATCAGAAGCATGCTTGTCAGTGCCTTTCGCAAAAGCGAGGACACAAACGAAGCGATGCCCGCTGGATTGACAATTATCGGTCTCGTCGGCGGGATATTGCTGCTGGCGTTTGCAAATCATCTGATGGGAATGTCGTTCGGATTCGCACTGCTTTTTGTACTGGTGCTTCTCGGCATTTACATTGTCTTGACATGGCAAGTCATCCACGGCGGAATTCCTTTTGTCAATCCTTCGTATTCAGCGCATTACGTTCTCTTTACCACGCTGGGTTCAGCGAGAATCAATCCTTCAACCATGACATCGCTGTTTATGCATCCGGTCTCTCTCACGCGCGACTTGAGGGAAATTATGATGCCGTATGTGGTAAACGGTCTCAAGGCGGCCGATGAAGTCAAGGTCAGACGGAGGGGACTGTTAATAGGTATGGGTGCGGCGATGGTTATCGGGACCCTTGTCTCATATTATTCCGTCCTCGAGGTCAGCTATGCACATCGTGCGCCTTACACAGGGGGGGCGGGCGACATGCGGTGGCTGACTTCTGTGCTCGTTAGCGCCGATACCGGGACGGACTGGACGAACACAGGTTTTATGGTCGGCGGCAGCCTTTTCATGGGGCTGTTGATGTGGCTGAGAAGGATTTTCGTGTGGTGGCCACTTCATCCAATCGGGTATACAATGCTGAGTTCTTGGGCCTCATTCAAGCTGTGGCCCTCAATCTTTATAGGCTGGATAATGAAGTATACTCTCGTCAGGTACGGGGGATTGAGAATGTATCGAAGTGCGAGGCCGATATTCCTTGGGCTTGTGCTTGGCGAGATGATCTGCGCTGGAATCTGGGCACTTATTGGAATGGCAACGGGCGTCAGCACGGGTTATCGAATCTTGCTTAGTTAATGTCCAGCGAAGGCGACATTGACACACAGCACAATGGAGATAAAAATTTTGCTTGACGTTGCCCCGCTCCCATGCTAAATTAAGTTTGCCTGCAAGATGCAGGCTTCATCGGAAAAATCTATTCTAAAACCTCTTCACAGGAGATTTGTAAAAATGACAAAAAATTGGGCAATCCTATGCGTTTTGGCAGTCCTGGGATTGGCATTCATCCAGTCACAGAGTTTCGCCGCAGTCGACAGTGAGACGGCTGTCGGTGTCTGGCTCTTCGACGATGGTGATGTGAGCGATTCCAGTACCTATGGAAACGATGGCGAACTTATAAACGGGGCAGAGGTTACCGATGGTGGCAAATGGGGAAAAGCACTCAGCCTTGACGGCGATGATGACTATGTTAATGTCGCAAACTCAGAAAGTTTAGACAGTACAGCGGAAGCCTTCACCGGGGTCGCATGGGTAAAAATCCAACGAAAAGGCGATCCGCACGGGGGATGCTGTGCAGACGATCACATGGTCATTGCCTTTACGACCAATTGGAACAACATTCTGAACGTTTTTGGTCCGGGTAGAAGCGGCAATCAAGGAAAAGTCGAAGTCGGTAGCCGTGAACTGAATCCGCGATGGCTCTTCGGACCTACCACTGTCAACGACGATCAATGGCATCACCTCGCTTTCACCTACGATGGTGCCAAGAAAGTCCTCTACATTGATGGTGAAGTTGACGTTGATCAGGATACAACGGGGGTCTTCGGTGTCGCAGGTGTTGATGTCCATTTAGGGGGAACACCCACGCAAAGACAGGCATTGGGATTGATGGACGAGATCGGCATTTTCAATGTGCCACTCGAACAAGCCGATATCCAAAATATAATGAACGATGGGCTTGGGTCTGTGCTCGGTTTAACACCTGTCACCCCGCTGGGACGGCTAACAACAACGTGGGCAGACATTAAGTCGCAATAATGTAAATTAGATATAGTGGTAGTGGACGGGGTAAAACCCCGTCCCTATACACCCCTACTCCCTCGAACCTATGATCCCATTCAAACGCGTTTTCGCGCATCTGCTACTGTTCCTGACCTCGCTTACCATTGCAGCACCGAGATACCATCCCGAAGCGGCACGGTTATATGACGCTGGATTACGCGCCCTCGCCCACGGAGAGCCGGAAAAAGCAAGAACCGCTTTAGAGGAAGCCGTCACATTGGATACCTCCTTGGCGGATGCCCACTGCGTCTTGGGATTGATTTATAAAGGGGCTGAGGAGACCCCTGCGGCGGCAGAAGCATTCCAACGAGCGATAAACGCTGATGAAAATTATATCGAGGCGTATTATGAATTAGGTGATGTGTTACTCGTTCACTTAGGGGACACCGCACAGGCGACCCAAGTCCTACAGAAAGCAGTCGCAATGGATGCGAATCACGCCCGCATGCGGACCCTATTGGGCATCGCCTATTTCCGTGATAATCTCACCGATGCCGCCATTCGGGAATTTCAACACGCACTAAAACTCGATCCAACTTCGCTGACGGCACGCTACACACTTGGGAATGCCTTTCTTCAACAGGAAGCGTGGCAATCCGCTATTGATACTTTTAAAGCACTCATTGAAATCGATCCTTTCCACGCGAAGGCGCATTTCTCTTTAGGCACAGCACATCGTCGTATCGGGGAAACACAAGCAGCGCAGAAGAATTTACAACGTTTTGAGGTGCTGTCCATTGAGGAAGAGCAACTGACACATCTCAAGCGATTTGTGAAGCAAAACCCTACCAATGCCGAAGCGTGGTACCAACTCGGTAGAACCCAACTCAAGCGTCACCTCTGGACCGAGGCAACGCAATCTTTGGAACGTTACGTCAAGCTCGCACCACAAGAGACGCGCGGCTATGAAGTCCTCGGATACATCCACTTTCAAGGACAGAACTACAAGCAGGCAGTGGCGATGTACCGGAAAGCGATTCAGCAGAAACCGAACGTCGCAACGTACCGCAACAGTCTTGCCGGCGCGCATTTGATGTTAAAACAGTATTCCGAAGCGATAGATCAATATCAAACAGCCATTCATTTAAAGCCTTCCGAACCGCGCTTCTATCTGAATCTCTCCAAAGCTTACGAACTCGCTGGCGCACACACAGAAGCCGAGAAAACCTATCAGGAATATGAACGTCTCACGTCAAAACCCACTTCTCAATAGCAAATTTTCGGCACGCTTTGCAAGCCGAGAAGTATACATTCTCGGTTTACTTTATACCCTCTTGGCGTTTTCACCCTACGCGTGGACTGAACCCGAAATGTGTCTCATCCCCGCGGGGCATTTCACTATGGGCAGCGATGACGATCTACCAAATGAAGCACCTGCACATAAAATCTATCTGGATGCCTATTACATCGGTAAAACGGAGGTAACCAACGCGGAATACCACCCATTTTGGCTTGAAAATGGCGGCATCGGCAGTGAGCACACCCCGATCAGTTATGACGGTGAGTTTGGGACATGGCCCCGCATCGCAGAAACGAAACCGAATCATCCTGTCATAGGTATCTCATGGCACTCCGCTGTCGCCTACGCGACGTGGCGCGGCATGCGGCTACCCACTGAAGCAGAATGGGAAAAAGCAGCACGCGGAACAAACGCCAGACGCTGGCCCTGGGGGAATACCTTCACGCAACGCATCAACGGAACAACCGTCCACGCCAATACATGGACGCAATCAAGGGCGCATCCGAAACCGGTTAGTGCTTATCCTACAGGGGCAAGTCCTTACGGCGCGCACGACATGGCGGGCAACGTCTGGGAATGGGTGGCTGACTGGTATTCCGAAACCTATTACCGCCAGAGTCCCGATGGAAATCCAAAAGGACCGGCGGTTGGGAGTCGCCGCGTTGTGAGAGGCGGGTCGTGGTTGAACAGGGAAAAGTTAGCGCGGTGTTCCACACGGATTGGGCAATACCCAGCGATTGGAACCAGTTTCATCGGCTTCCGACTCGCCAAAGATTATGAAAAGTAAAAGCATCGTTCTCCTTACAGTCCTCCTTATATGCGTTCCGCTCTCGCCGTCACCGGCTGCGATTCAATTCGTTGATGTAACTGCGGAGGCAGGTATCAATTTTAAGCACATCAATGGTGCGGAAGGGGCATATCATCTGCCCGAAACCCTTGGTGCGGGTGGTGCCTTCTTCGATGCCAACAATGATGGGTATTTGGACATCTACCTTGTGAACAGCGGCTATTGGAAGGAATCGTCCACAACAGATGAGGCACTGAGCACGCTCTACCGTAACAACGGTGATAGCACTTTTACTGATATTACAGCGACTGCAGGTGTGGGAAATCGCGGCAACTACGGACAAGGCACGGCTTGCGCCGATTATGACAACGATGGCGATGTGGATCTTTACGTGACTAATTTTGGGGTCAATATTCTCTACCGTAACAACGGTGATAGCACTTTTACAGATGTCACGGCTCACGCGGGCGTCGGTGATCCAGCGTGGAGTAGCAGCGCCTGCTTCCTGGACTATAATCGGGACGGATACCTCGATCTGTTCGTTGTGAACTATCTTGTCTACACAACGGATGTCCCCTACCGTCCATGCGGGGAAGACGGCGTTCAAACCTATTGTCATCCTTCCCTGTATGAAGGCGCGCCCGATACACTCTATCGCAATAACGGAGACGGAACTTTTACGGATGTCAGTCAGGAAGCCGGTGTTGGAGGTATTGGTGGCTTGTTTCACGGAAAAGGGTTAGGGGTCGTCTCAGCCGACTTCAATAACGATGGTGTTCCAGACCTTTATGTCGCAAACGACGATACCCGAAACGATTTTTTTTATAACAACGGGGATGGAACGTTCAGTGAAATCTCGCTGCTGGCTGGATGCGCTTACAGCTTCAACGGGGTTGCGCAAGCCGGGATGGGTGTTGCCACTGACGATTACAACGGCGACGGATGGTTCGATATTTTCGTTACGAACCTCTCTTATGAAACCAACGCGCTTTACCGGAACAACGGGGACGGGACGTTCACGGATGTCATTTATGAAGCGCATCTCGGTAAAGAGAGTTACCTGTGCGTCGGCTTCGGTACAGGCTTCCTTGATGTCGATAACGATGGATGGCGGGATATATTCATCGCGAATGGGCATATTATTGACAATATTGAAGACACACACGATATCCTGACCTATCGTCAACAGGATCAGATTTTCCGTAATCGAGGAGATGGCACATTTCAAGAGGTATCCGCGAGCGGGGGTGCCTATTTTCAAAATGCTGCAGTAAGCCGCGGTGCGCTTTTCGGAGACTATGATAATGACGGTGATATGGATATGCTCGTCACACAGTCTAACGGTCCCGTGACCCTATTACGAAATGAGACTGGAACACAACACAACTGGGTTCGGATTAAAACCCTTGGGGTTATCAGCAGTAGGGACGCAGTAGGGACGCGCGTTACCTTGACAGCAGGCGGACACACACAAGCCCAAGAGATTAATCGAGCCGCAAGTTACCTGTCCAGCCATGACGGTCGACTCCACTTCGGATTGGGAGCGCACCCTGTTATCGATAGGCTTGAGGTGCGGTGGCAGAGCGGTGTCGTGCAAGTCTATAGAAATCTTCCCATAAATCGGGAACACGTTATTTCTGAATTTTCAGATACACCCGAGGATAAACTCTTCGCAGCTGCGTGGACAGGGGATACTAAGCATCTTCACGACACAGGCGCGGATATGAACATAAAAGATGCGCTCGGTAGGACCCCGTTACACATCGCCGCAGAAAACGGATACGGGAATGTGGTGATGTTCCTCGTCGAAAACGGAGCAGACGTGGACCTCACAGACCCCAACGGCAATACGCCGCTAATCTTTATTATCCACAAGACAGGAAATTTGGCGATTGTCAAACGCTTACTGACGAAAGGTGCCGTTGTCAATACCCAAAACCGGACCGGTGAGACAGCGTTGATGTATGCGGCGTGGCGCGGGTATTCAGAAATCGTTAAGCTTCTCCTTGAGCATAGTGCCGATGCCTCTCTGAAAAACAGACAAGGTGATACTGCCCTGACGTTAGCGCAATCGAGAGGACATCTTGACATTGTGCAGATGCTCCAAGCAGTTATGAAATAAAAAAAATCCCCCGTAGGTTGGACCGAACGGGTGGGATCGAAAGATTTGATGTATTTTCAGATCCCTCTTTATCTTTAACTGAAAACTGAAGACTGACAACTATAAAAATACTGGAGAATTACATGCCTTCGGCTTTAACCCGTGGTGTTACCTTCAAATCCGTTGTATTATCCCTCATCCTTATTCCGGTCAACTGCTATTGGATTATGTACACGGAGATGGTCTGGTGGGGGCTTTTTCCGACAACGATGTCCCTGTTTTTCAACGCAGTCTTCTTCGTATTTACGATTACCCTTCTCAATCTACTTGTCCGACGAATAAATCGACAGTGGGCATTGACACATGGCGAACTGCTTGTCATATATGTGATGCTTTGCATGGCGAGTGCGATTGCTTCACACGACCACACACAAGTGCTCATTCCGATGATCGGGCACGTCTTCTGGTTCGATACCCCTGAAAACGAATGGCGAGAACTCTTATACCGATACATGCCGACGTGGGGAACAGTCCAAGATAAAGGGATTTTAGAAGGGTTTTACGAAGGGCAAACCACGTTTTATCGCGCAGAAGTGCTACAAGCATGGCTCGGTCCGGCCTTGTGGTGGACGAGTTTCATCGTCGTACTTGTGTTTGTAATGCTCTGCATCAACGTTGTGCTTCGGAAGCAGTGGACTGAACGTGAAAAACTTGCCTACCCTATCATCCAGCTGCCCTTAGAAATGACGCGCGACAGCGGTAGGAACTTCTTCAGAAGTAAACCCTTCTGGACAGCGTTTATCCTCGTCTCGTTGCTGAACCTCATTAACGGGTTCAGTTACCTCTTCCCGACCATTCCGATCATTGGCGTTCGGTTTCGGAATATCAGCCAGTTTTTCACGGACAAACCGTGGAACGCCATCGGTTGGACCCCGTTTTCTATCTATCCCTTCGTCATCGGCCTCGGATTCTTTATGCCTCTGGACTTATCGTTCTCTTGCTGGTTTTTCTATCTGTTTCGCAAGATGCAGCGAGTCGCTGGTGCCATCATCGGGGTTCGGGGATTACCCGGGTTTCCTTATGACCGACAACAGTCACTGGGTGCGTATCTTGGGCTTGCGATCTTCGCGATATGGGCAAGCCGCAAATACCTCACTGAAGTCTTCAAACAGATAACCACAGGACGTTCAAGCCTTGATGAGTCCGTTGAACCGATGCGATATCGGACTGCCGTTATAGGCATTGTGTTGGGGTGTATCTACCTCATAGGGTTTTCAGTGAAGATAGGCATCAGTATTTCGCTCGGTATCGCCTTCTTTGCGATGTATTTCGCGTTGTCAACAGGGATCACACGCATGCGGGTAGAATCCGGTGCCCCCGCACACGATCTACATTTCATGGGGCCTGATTACGCTTTACCGGCGATTCTGGGTTCGCGGGGTATGGGAGGTCCGAACTTAACAGCACTCTCTTTCCTATTTTTCTTTAATCGTGCGCACCGCAGTCATCCAATGCCGCATCAGTTAGAAGGGTTCCAGCTTGCTTCACGTGCGCGGTTTAATCCGAAACCCCTGGTGTGGGTAATGCTCCTTGCTGCCCTTGTCGGTTCGATCGGTTCTTTCTGGGCATATCTCCACGATGTATATCATTTTGGGGCGGCTGGCGGTTTTGCACGTCATCCCTTCGATAGGTTGCAACAACAACTCAATTTTCCGATGGGACCGAATGTTCCTGAAGTGACCGCGATGGGTGTCGGTATGGGATTCACGTTTCTCTTGATGTTTTTACGGATGCGTTTCTTTTGGTGGCCCTTCCATGCCGTTGGTTATGCTGTCTCAGGAGCAGCGGATTGGTGTATGAACTGGCTCTGGATCTCGCTTGTGATTAGCACGACCGCAAAATGGCTGATTATCAAGCAGGGGGGATTGCAGTTGCATCGCAAGGCGGCACCGTTCTTCCTCGGTTTAATTCTCGGTGAGTTCGTTGCAGGGAGTTTATGGAGTTTCTACGGGATGGCGACAGAAACGCGCATATTCCCGTTTAAAGATTGGTAGCCTATCTCTCGCTGCTTGTCTTATCGGTTTTGACTTGACAAACCATACGCACTTTGCTAAAATTACAAGAAAATAGCATGGCAGTTGCGGCGCGCGAAACATTAAACTCGAACACACCCAAATACCAGCAAAACCCAACACTTTAACCCATTAGGCTCCCACAGTCCCTCACAAGGAAGAAAATTATGGATACTCTAAAAGACTTTGAATTCAAACAAAGAAAGTATATGCCTGTTTTTCCAAAAGCGAGTGGGAAACCGACTATCTACATTGAAGGATACCCCTGCGAGGACGATGAACCTATGGCTGCCACAGGATTCCACGCGGAACAGATTTCTAACTTTTTTGATCAACTCTATCGATATTTTGCAATCAATCCGCACATCTATGTTGGCATTGACAATTTCATCTACTACCGTGAAGGTGCCCTGACAAAATTCGTCGCTCCAGATGTTTATGTTGTTTTAGGGGTTGATAAATTTCCCCAACGGCGCAGTTTTTACACCTGGTCCGAAGGTGCCGTTCCCGCCGTGGTTTTTGAATTCCTTTCGGATTCAACTGCGAATCAAGACCGGAATGAAAAAGTTCAACTGTATTTGATGGATATGGGCGTTCCAGAATACTTCATCCATCAGCCTGAAATGAAGAAGCCAGCGGAGTTTCGGGGGTGGCGGCGAAGTCCATCAGGTGGCATCAGCGAAATCCTACCGGATGCGCAAGGGGGGTTGTTCAGCGAGACGTTAAACCTCTTGTTTCGCTGGGAAAATATCTTGCCTAACGAGGTGCGGCTTTTACGCCCCTATCTGCCGGACGGCACCCCAATTACGACTTCTATAGAGGAGGAGCATCTGAGAATAGAGGCACAACACCTGAGAGCAGAGGAGCAGCGTCTGAGAGTGGAAGCGGAAGCGCGTGCTGAAGAAGAAATGGAACGGCGGCAGGCTTTAGAGGCGGAGTTAGAACGCCTTCGGGCGCAATCCGGTCCTCGATAAAACAACTCCAAAAACATCCCAAATTGCGATTGCCTTATTTCTGATAATGAAACCCATTCTCAAAAATAATTTTTCCAAAGTAATGATATTTTGCTTGAAACCCACACAATAACTGGGTTCGTGCGCTTAATACCGCGAAATTATGCCGCAGATATCGAATCAGAAAGTGTCCGCTATTTTACAACGGAATGCCAGATAATTTCGGCGACATTTTTCCTTAATACTCCGAATATGTTACTGAGAAAATGTTGGTAGGAGGATCAATTGAGGTGTATCGTTTGACCTAATCCAGGCGTTGAGGTCAAACGCATAATATTACTAATAGTAATATTAATGGGATGAAAGGACGCAACCTAACAGGATACGTTACAAATGAGAATGTCGTTGCGGTATACGCGAAGACCCCATACAAGGTCCCACAGCCGTTCTCTTTAGACCTAAGAGAGTCCGTGTAAACTACCAGTGCTATCGCCTAATTGGGCAAGATCGACATCCATCCGATTAAGCATGGATAGCCAGAGATTGTTAAGCGGTGTCTCTTTCGGATAGCGAATATGACGACCGCTCCTGATCGTTCCACAGCCGTTGCCAGCGAGTAAAATTGGGAGATCGTGGTGGCTGTGTCGATTGCCATCCGCATTCCCGCTACCGTATAGAATCATTGAATGATCCAAGAGCGAACCATCTCCTTCACGGGTAGCATCCAGTTTGTCCAAGAAATACGCCAACTGCTGAGAATGGAAGATATCAATTCGCTTGATCTTTTCTATCTTCTCTTCATCACCGCTGTGGTGTGACAAGTAGTGGTGTCCCTCTGGAACATCGACGAACGGATAGGGTTTGTTACTCCCTTCATTTGCGAGGACAAAGGTTGTAACACGGGTTATATCCGCCTGAAATGCGAGTACCATAAGATCCATCATCAAACGTAGATGTTCTTGATAATCTGCTGGAATCTCCTCCGGCACGGTATAGTCCGGGCTTTCGATGCGTGGGAACTTTTCAGCCGATGCGATTCTTATTTCAATGTCACGGATAGAAGAGAAGTACTCATCGAGTTTCCGGACGTCGTTTCCACTGACGTGACGGAGTATATCTTTTGAGTCCTGTCTGACAAAATCGAGGATACTTTTTCGCTGTTGATCGCGTTCCTCTCGTTGTGTGTCGGGCAGAGAGGAGAACAGTCGTTCGAAAGCGAGTTTCGGGTGTACCTCTTTGGGAAGTGGTTGCGTCGCAGAACGCCATGAGAGCGTTGATGAATAAACGCAGCTATAGCCAGAATCGCAATTCCCTGCCCTTCTTCCAGGATCAATTCCGAGTTCAAGCGAAGGCATTCGGGTCCGGCTACCGATATGCGATGCCGCGGCCTGGTCAACAGAAACACCCGCTTGAATGTCAGCACCATCCGTTTTACGGGGCTGCGCGCCTGTAAGGAAAGCAGCCATCGCACGGGCGTGATCACCCCCGCCGTCCCCGTTCGCACGGGCTTTATCAGCCGTTAGACCACTGAGCACCAACATCTTGTCTTTCACATTTTCCAAAGGTTTCAGGATATCTGTGAGTTCGTAGTTAGTTCCAACCTGCTTCGGTGTCCAATCCTCCATAATCTTTCCGTTTGGCACGTAAAGGAATGCCATCCGATTCGGAGCCGTCTGGTGTGCTATCCCACTCGCGGGAGCGTTTGCCCACGAGGTAAGGGGTCCCATTACCTCCAGCCACGGCAGAGCAATACTGACACCTAAACCGCGTAAAAATGTTCGACGTGAAAGTTGTTTTGAAGTGTTCATAATTATTCCTTCGTCAACTCTCCTATAGTTAAGGCAGTAGGAAACTTGGAAAACCTCTACTGTTACTACGTGATTTCTCGTTTCAGAACGCCTATGACACAATTATACCCGATCTTTTTTCCCTTGTCAAATGTTTATCACTGGCTAAAAATACGGCACTCCTTGCGCATTGACATAAACCGAATAGAGAGATTAGCTACCTGCCATGAAAAGCCTGTTGCGTTTCACGCCCCCGAAACAGATGTTTGCACAAATTTCGGGAAGATGGATCTTTCCAATAAGCGTTCCGTCTGGCGCGAAGATATGCACACCGTCGTAGCCTTCGCCGACCCAGCCTGTGCCTGCCCACAGATTTCCATCGGTATCGCATCGAAGTCCATCAGCAGCACCGGATGCCATATCCGCGAATACCTGTTTGTTCGCCAACCCTTCACCGTTGACGACATCATGGACAACAATATTTTTCGGAGAACCGGTATCCGCAACGTAAAGTTTATTGTAATCGGGCGAGAAACAGATGCCGTTCGGTCTTTCGATTTCTTCCGTTACGACGACCGCTTCGCCAGTATCAGGATTCAGGCGATAAACGGAAGTCGGCAATTCAAATTCTGCTTTATGTCCTTCATAATGGGAAAGGATACCGTATCCCGGATCGGTAAACCAGATATGTCCATCAGGATGAACAACAGCATCGTTGGGGGCATTGAAGCGTTTGCCCTCAAAGGTGTCTATGAGGACGGTAATCGTTCCGTCATATTCGGTACGTGTGACACGTCGTGTGCCGTGTTCACAACTGATAAGCCGACCTTGCCGATCGCGTGTATGTCCATTGGTGTAGTTAGCCGGTTTGCGATAAACGCTCACCATACCCGTGGCTTCCTGCCATTTCAGAATACAGTTGTTTGGAATATCACTCCAAAGGAGGTATCCGCCATCACCGAACCAGACGGGGCCCTCTGCCCAGCGCGACCCCGTCCAGAGTCGTTCTACGACAGCGTTTCCGACTTTGTATTTCGCGAAACGTGGGTCAATGACTTCAACCGCTGGATCGGGATAACGCGTAATCGCTTTCCCATCTATGGATGTGTCTGCCCAAGCCACCAGGGGTCCCATCGTTTCCAACCAAGGTAAAGCCGCACCGACTCCCAAACCGCGTAAAAATGTTCGACGTGAAAATTGTTTTGATGTACTCATAAGCCTCTCCCAGATTTACATAAAATCAGACGTGCCCCAGCGTTCAACATACAGAAGCATAATCCGATTGTGAATAAATTCATATTTCTCAGGACAACAGGAACGGAGTTTATGAGGAGATAACAGATAATTCGCAATACTTTCCGCCATATCCTCATTTGGATTTTTTTCAGAAGCGTAGTCTGATACAAACGCCGATCGATCTTTAGTTGTTGACCAACCTGACTCACTTGTTCCTTCTCTATACCATCCCCCAAGTTTCGCCCAATCCAATTTAAGTTCTCTATTAAAAACATAAGTCCATAAAAAATGTGCCTTTTCGTGGGCAATTATGCGACGCGTGATAATAAATTCACGAAAATGACGACGAGTGAAAATGGATTCAGCAAACTCTATGTACCCACGACTTGTCAGGGCATGACTCACGCCTCTGTTTTCATCATCTTCGTTATCGACTCTGCGGACTATATACTTCAATCGAGGTATTTTATGTAATGCCTGAGGGAATTCTTCAAATACTGATATAATGAGCATCAGATCATGATTTTCAAAATCCGAGTAGCGTTTTGTTGTTTTATTTTTCGTTTCATCGGGTAATGAATCATAAGACGGGACAGATATACCATACCTTGCTTGCAATATTAATTCTATGAGGGCTCTGTTTGTTCCATTCTCTGTTACGTATTGAACGACGGCATAATAGAGGTGCTTGCCCGGTGACACAACCTCTTGAGATTCTTCAACTGGAAAAACATCTCTACTAATCGTAACGAATTTTAACTTATCCTTGGATTCAATCTTAATATCGTGTTCCAAGCCATCGTCAGTTATACGCCATCTGGAAAATTGTAGATCCAGATTTGGGGACATGGATTCAAAGACCTTTAAAAGCGCGTGAGCGTGCTTTGTCGTCCATGTCGAATCTAAGTAAACGGAATATTTTTCCTCCAACTGTGACATCGGATTGCTACCCGGTATTTCATAATAGGAGGATGTATAACAACTTGACTGGAGAATTATGATGAATGAAAGGAAAACGAGAAAAATCCGCATCATAAATTGTCCTTCGTTCCACGGCGCAATCGAAACGGATCACTCTTGACGATCTCTGTAATCATCACAGAACTCCTATAACCTCCGGCTTCAAGTTGTGCCACGATCCTATCAACGGTCGATCGATCATAGTATTCCAATCCTCTGCCTAAAGCATAGGTTAACATTTTCTCCGTCAGACAGCGTAAGAATTGCTCCTTTCTGTCTTTGACGACCTGTTTCAGGTCTGCTACGCCGTGCAATATCGTGCCATCTGGCAATTTCGCAGTCGTATCAATACGCAATTCGCCATCTTTCCATCGAAAAGCCCCAATCGCGTTGTAGTTTTCGAGTGCGAATCCGATCGGATCCATTTTCGCATGACAGTTAGCACATGCCGGATCCGCTCGGTGTTGCTCAAGACGTTCACGCAGCGTAATCCCGTGAACCGCCTCACCCTCTTCTTCCAATTCCGGAACATCCGGTGGTGGCGGTGGTGGCGGTGTACCGAGTATCTGTTCCAGAACCCAACGTCCCCTTTTGACGGGAGACGTACGCGTCGGATTAGAAGTCACCGTCAAGACGCTGGCGTGGCTCAGGACACCACCGCGTGAGTTCCCTTGTATCTTGACCCGTCGAAACGATCTGCCTTTAATCGCTTCTCCGCCCGGTATCGGGTTCTTTTGCCCTCTCCAGTTTCCCTGTGTATCCATAATGCCGTAGTGGTTTGCGATGGTTTGATTGAGGAAAGTGTAATCGGCATCAATCAGATCCAGAACACTCCGATCTTCGCGAAAGATGGATTCGACAAAAAGTTCCGTCTCCTTTAGCATGGCGAGACGCAAACTCCCTGTGAAATATGGAAATTGTTCCAGATCAGGCGCAGCCGTTGTCAGTCGCTGGATTTGCAGCCATTGGGTTCCGAAGTTACTTCCCAATTCGGAGGCTTTCGGATCTGCAAGCATGTGCTTAACTTGTGACGCCAGATTGGCAGTGAGTTGTTTTCTTTCAGCGAGTTCAAGGAGCTCGTCATCCGGCATGCTACACCACAAGAAGTAGGAGAGCCGAGAAGCGAGTTGAAACTCATCAATCGGATACGGTTCTGAACCCAGTGGACGGTCGTCTAACTCCAACCGAAATAAGAATTTCGGTGAACAAAGCATAACTTTAATCGCAGCTTGAATCCCTGCCTCCCACGACACCCCATCCGCTTGGACTGATGCTACAAACTCGGCAAGTTGCTCCACTTCGATTTCGGTGGGTGGACGGCGATAGGCGCGCCGAAGCAACCGCGTTAGCACTTCACGGGTCTGCACTGCTTGCGAGATATCAGGTGTGCACGCCAGAATTTCAAAATGAGAATCGGGTCTGGTTTCTAAAGGTCCCTCTGCCCAGAGTGTGCGAATCTGGAGTTTCGCGTGCGGTTCACCTTCTCTTGGTTTCAGCATCGCAATGCCGACTTTTTCTATGTTCGGAATACCGGTAATAAAGAATTCAATCGTCTGTCTCTTTTTTTCCTCGCGTGCAGTAATCTTAAAAGCCTTCAGAACCTTGATGTTGTTGTCTGCCGTCGGATCTACACCGACCAAGCGTGCAAGTTTCTCTGGAGGTGTTATGTCCTCCAATTCAGTACCCTGAATGAATAACACCACTTCCACGGGTGTTTCGCTGTCTGTTTCGGCATAAAGCGTTGCGCGGTAGATGATTTCCGTATCGGGAGCTATCTTGAAGTATGTCACCCCTGTTGTAAAAGGACCGGATTTCCACGCTTCTGTGGCGGTCGGATCGAGCAGGCGGTAACGCTCATCAGGGACATCGTCGTGGTGCGGTTCCAGACGACTCCCACTCTGGTAACGTTTCGAGGGCGGTGGTCGATCCAACAAGATAACACGTGTGGCGATTGCCTCCGCGGCTTCAAGGTAACGCTCCATGAGAAGTGGTGACATCGTGAGCACATCGCCAATATTATCAAACCCGTGTCCGACATCATCTGCAGGAAAATTCTCGGTTGGATTGAAATCAACACCCAGTAGATCGCGGACGGTATTTTTGTATTCGACCTTATTGAGGCGGCGCACCGTTACGCGTCCAGGATCCGGTTTAGCCATGCGATCGGCATGTTCAAAGATTGTTTCAATGTGCGCAACAAACGATTCCGACGTTTCTATCGGTGGAATCCCATCACTGTCTGGTGGAGGCATCTGACCCGTTGTGAGCATGTCCAGAATCCGGTCCCAGATGTCCCTATTCTCAATTAAAGAGCGATTGTCCGTGAATGAATCCAAGGAGAGTTCGGCGGCAGGCTGGTCACCGGCGTGACAACTAAAACAGTATTCTTCCAAGAAGATAGCACCGTTTTGTGAAAAATCGGAAGGGTCCGTTTCACCCGCGTTGACAGCAAGTGCAACGAGCAGTAGCACGAAGATCAGACAGAAACAAGGTGAGGCATAATTGAGCGAAATCATGAGTATGTTTCCTGTGCTGTGGAAATGAAGTTTTGTGTTATTCTAACAACGTTTACGTTTGGTTGTGTGTTTACGCGAATATGCAGTCATTATACCTTAGTATGAGACCTAACGGCAAATAAAATCCTATTAAATACTGGATTATTTAGTTTTCTAAACAGCATTTGCGCTTTAAGGTCAATTCTGCTAAAATGGCGAGGTCAGAAATAGCAAAGGTTCTCAGCGACTGTCCACGTGTCCTTTAACATCGCCAGTTTCACCGCTATCGCAGAATTTAAAGCCGAAATCGACCGGCAAATTCGGATGACCCGTCAAGCCACCCCACGCAGTGGATTTACGCGTGTCACCCTCCCTGGTGAGATTGAGTGGGAATTGACGCAGGAACGCCTCGCAAATGGGATTCCGCTCCACAAAGAACCAGTACAAGAAATTGAACGGCTTGCTGACGAATTAAGTGTTGAAATTCCCTGGAACAGGTAATTAATTTTCTCCTTGCAACCCCGCCCTCTATCCGTGTATAATTGGCAGTGTTTGCAATCCAATTGCTAACTATACACGGAGCGAACGTTATGCCGAGCCTCAATATTAAACCCACACACAAACCCATCAGAAACTACTACACTGAACTTTCGGAATACGCGAAAGTCGGAGCAGAACACGAAGGCGCAGTCCGAACCGCATTCCAAAACCTACTCCAACACTACTGCCGACAAGCAGACCTCATCCTCGTCTGTGAAAAGACACGCTACACCCCACAGAAAAGGCGAATCCAGATAGATGGCGAAGTCGTTG
The DNA here is from genome assembly GCA_009839745.1 of Candidatus Poribacteria bacterium. NCBI lineage: Bacteria > Candidatus Poribacteria > Candidatus Poribacteria bacterium. Next base: position 1,461 of record VXPE01000132.1, on the reverse strand, counting down.
ATGCGTTTGACTTGCCACACGGACATTGGGAAGCAAAAGATACACACGACGACCTGCCTACTGAAGCACGGAAGAAATCAGAGGCGGGTTACCCCTTTAAAAATATCATCGTTCAGTCGCCGACCCGTGCACTCCTCTACCAAAACGGACACCTCCGACTCGATGTAGACCTCACAGATCCGAACGACCTCATCAATCTGCTAAACACCTTCTTTGCGTATCGAGAAGAAAATATTGTCGATTGGTATGCCGCCGTTGAAGAATTCAAAGAAAAGGTCCCAGTGTTAGGGCGAGGTGTTGCAAAGCGCATTGAGACCGAAATGCAGGACAATCCTGAGTTCCGACAAGCTTTCCAGAGTTTCCATCAACAGTGCCGAGCCTCTATTGACTCAAACCTCACCGAGGCACAGGTCGAAGAGATGCTCATCCAACATCTCCTCACTGAGCGAATTTTCCGCACCGTCTTTGACAATCCCGATTTTACCAACAGAAACATCATCGCCCAAGAAATTGAGAAGGTAATCCAAATCCTTACCCGTCGTTCTCCGAGCCGTTCCGAGTTCCTCCGTCCGCTGGATCCGTTCTATGTTGCGATTGAGAAAACCGCCACCACCATCACCGATTTCTCACAGAAACAGGCGTTTCTAAACACCGTTTACGAGCAGTTTTTTCAAGGTTTCTCTGTGGATATTGCCGATACACACGGCATCGTCTACACGCCGCAGCCAATTGTCGATTTCATGGTGAAAAGCGTTGAGCACGTTCTCAAAACCGAGTTCGGACGCTCGCTATCGGACATGGGAGTTCACATTATCGATCCATTTGTTGGCACTGGGAACTTCATCGTCCGACTCATGCAGGAGATTCAGGGACGGCGATTGCCGCAGAAATACCATGAGGAACTCCACTGCAACGAAGTGATGTTGCTCCCTTACTACATCGCCAGTCTGAACATCGAACACGCCTATTATGAGAGGACGGGCACTTATGAACCTTTTCCGCATATCTGTTTCGTGGATACGTTCGATACGTTCGGTCTGATGGACGCGCCTCATCAAACGGGGGAGTTCTCCTATTTCACGCCTGAGAATACACTGCGGGTTGAGGAACAGAAAGAGATGCCGATGTTCGTTGTTATTGGGAATCCCCCCTATAATGCCAGACAGGCAAACGAGAACGATAACAACAAAAATAAGCCGCATGCAGGGGTTGATGGTCGCGTGCGCGCGACGTATGCTGCCGCTTCGAGTGCGCAACTTAAAAATAAACTCTATGATCCTTATGTGAAGGCAATTCGGTGGGCAACAGATAAGCTAAGGGACGAAGGTATCGTCGTATTCGTGACAAACAACAGTTTTATCGACGCACAGATGTTTGACGGCATGCGGCAACATCTCGTAGATGAGTTTGATAGGCTTTATATTCTGGATTTAGGTGGAAACGTCCGTAAGGGACAATCGG